>DASURJ010000078.1:0-13007 GCA_036280115.1 Gemmatimonadaceae bacterium | reverse complement strand
GTAGCCGGCAACGCTCGGTAGTTCGAGTGTCGGCCGGAGCCCGATGAGGGATGTCTCGCGTCTGACGTCATTTCTTCCGGTGGTAGTACAGATCGAATGACGTCGTCCACGTCTTGCCGCTGTCGAACGACGTCTCGCCCTAACCGACCCGTCCGAAACCGGTGTCCGCGACAAGTCAGGAACGTTCGACCCTGGCGCGGGATATGTCAGGCGGAACGGTTGGAACGCGAATCGAGGAGTGGAGCAATGACGGAGTTCAAGAAGCCCAGTGACGGCGAGCTCAGGCAGCGTCTGACGCCGACGCAGTATCAGGTCACACAGCACGAGGGGACGGAGCGACCGTTCCAGAACGAGTATTGGGACAACCATGAGGCCGGGATCTACGTCGACGTCGTCTCCGGGGAGCCGCTGTTCAGCTCCCTGGACAAGTTCGATTCCGGTACCGGCTGGCCGAGCTTCACGAAGCCGCTCGTGCCCGAGAACGTCACGACGAAGACCGACCGCTCGCACTTCATGACGCGAACCGAAGTGCGCTCGAAGCACGCGGACTCGCATCTGGGTCATCTGTTCGACGACGGGCCACGCCCGACGGGGATGCGGTACTGCATGAACTCCGCGTCCATGCGATTCATCCCCGTATCGAAGCTCGAGGATGAAGGGTATGGCGAGTTCCTGCCTCTCTTCGAGCGGGCGGGAGCTACGCGTGAACCAGAGGGAGGGAACCGCGGATAGAAGCGACTGACGACGGTTTCTCAGGCGGTTTCGCGCAATGCGGTGCAGGGCCCCGCTGTCACTCCGGTGGCGGCGGGGCCCTGTCCAGGACGGTGACTAACGGCTCGCTCGTCGTCGAGCTCAAGCCGACGGGTACGATCGCGCCGCTGCCGGAGAATGCCGGAAGCAAGCTGTCGGCGACGCTCGACGGCGCGGCGTACAACGCCGCCGAGGCAACCGGGACCTATCTGGCGTCGGGCGGCATTTTCACGGCCGTCGGGAACAACGACACGAGATCGCTGGCGATTTCGCTCGCTGGTGTTCCTGCGACCGGCGTGGGCACGTACGCGCCCGGCGACGGCTTACCGGCGCGGTCAGTCGGGCTCACGGTGGTGAACGGGACCCAGGTGATAGGCACCTCCAACTCGAACATGGCGGGGAGTGATGGGACGGTGACCATCACGAGTTTCACCGCCTCACGCATCAAGGGTACGTTCTCGGGCGTGCTTGGCGCGGTGGCAGGTTCGGGAGCCACGGGGACAATGACGATCACGAACGGGGTGTTCGATATCGGGCGCCGTTGAGAACCGGCCGTCGGCCTCACCCTTCCGTCGTTACGCGAGGACGCGTCCGGGGATGTGGAGCGATCCGGACACGGGCAGGTCAACGCGGCAACCGCGAACACGGAAGGCCTCGAGGACGGCTGCCGAGTGAGAACCCGCGAGGGCCGGAGCAATTCCGCTCACCCCGCGCAACGAAACGATGAAATTCGAATCTGACCCCAATTAGCCCTATCCCGACGTGTCCGGTGTCGGGACCCGCCAAGGAGTCACATTCGGGGCTTCGCCGTGAGGACTGCCGACGATCATCTCACGCGCGGCGGCGACGGCATCCTCGGCTCCCGCAACGGCCAGCACGTCTCCGGCGTCCACGCGCTCGTGTCCCGAGGGGACCAGCACCTGCTCGCCCTGGCGCAGGATGGCCAACACCGTTGCGCCCGTCTGTCCACGCAGGTTCAACTCCGCGAGGGTACGCCCGGCAGCGGGGCTCGACGCCGGCACGCGCAACGACACAGGCTCCCCGAGGCCTGGCAGGGCAGCGCGGACCCGGTCCATGTCCGCGCGAAGAGAATCGTCAACGTTTGTCGGTCCCGACAACTGCTCGCCGAGCTTGAGTGCGATTACCTCGGCCCCGGCTTTCGTGTGCCCCTGGAGGTTCATCGTCGTGCGCCAGAACACGACGGCGGGGATGGCGACGAGTGCGAACGGGATGAGCGCGTATCGATAGGACGGCAGGAACGGCAATGTGACCGCGAGCAGGGGGACGCCGATGACGGCGAGCGTCGCGATCTGGAGCGTGACGGCGAGCGCACGCCGCGGTGCGCCGGCGAAGTCGACCTTGCCCCGAGCCGCCGGGGGAAAGGCCTTGAGCGAGAGGTCGAGGGCGAGTCGGCGCGCGGTCCGAATCAGCCCGATGAGCAGCGGAATCCCGAGAACCGCCGCGGCGGTCAACACAATCGATCGTGCCACGAGCTCGGTCAGTCCGGTGGCAGCGCTCAGCAATGTGCTTGCCCGCCCGGCCTGCAGCGCCGCGCCTATGACGAGGGTCGCGATCAGGACGGCGTCGACGAGCAGCAGCCTAACGAATCTGGGGGTGCTCGACTTCCCCGCGCCCGCCCCGGGAGCACGGCGCATCCGCTCGATCCACGAACCATAGAGCGACACGTAGGTCTGGAGCGGCGCCGGCAGCTTGCTGTCCACCCACTCGGCGACCGGGCCCGCCGCGCGGATGAGCCACGGCGTCGTCAGGGTCGTGATGGCGGAGACGGCGACGGCGATGGGGTAGAGGAAAGGACGCGTCGCGCCAGACGACAGCCCGACCGCGGCGATGATGAACGAGAACTCGCCGATCTGCGCGAGGCTCATGCCCGTCTGCACCGACGTCCGCGGACTGGTGCCAATGAGGAAGGAGCTGACCGAGACGAACAGCACCTTGCCGAGAATCACCGCGGCCGACAAAGCGAGGACCGCCCCAAGGTGCTGTGCGATGAGTGCGGGATCGATCAGCGTGCCTACCGAGACGAAAAAGATCGCGGCGAACATGTCGCGCACCGGTTGCACGAGGTGCTCGATCACCTTCTCCTCGCCGGACTCGCCGATGAGCGAGCCGGCGATGAACGCACCGAGGGCCACCGAGTAGCCGAACGAGAGCGCGAGCAGCGCGGCCGCGAAGCAGATCCCGATGCTGGCGACCAGCGTCGTCTCGGGGCGACCCATTCGCACGACCGCACGAACAGTGCGGGGGATGATGAGCAGCCCGACCGCCACCAGCCCGACGAGAAACGTCGCGAGTCTCGCCCCGGTGAAGCCGAGCGTGGAGGCAGAGACGGCCGTACCGGCCGAGACGGTCGTGAGGACGGCGATGAGGAAGATGCCGATCAGGTCCTCCATGATCAGCACACCGAAAACGATACCCGTGAACTTGCCTTTGACTCGCTGCTCCTCGAATGCCTTGGCGATGATCGTCGTGGAGGAGATGGCGATGACCGCCCCGGCATACACGCTCTCGAGCGTCGTCCAGCCAAGGAGTTGGCCCAGCACGTAGCCGATCCAGATCATGGCGCTGGTCTCGGCGATCGCGACCAGGCCAACCGTCGAGCCGAGCTGAAGCAGCTTGCGGAGGCTGAACTCGAGCCCTAACGAGAACAGGACGAGAATGACCCCGAGCTCGGAGAGCGTCCGGACAATCACCTCGTCGGCGACGAGGGGGATAGGGACGTGGGGGCCGACGATCATCCCCGCCAGCAGGTAGCCAAAGATCACCGGCTGGCGGAGACGCTGGAACAACACCGTCGTAACGGCGGCGACGCACAGGACGAGCGCGAGGTTCTGAAGGAATTCGTGAGCGTCGTGCATGCTGTCTCGTGCCTGCCCTGTGCAATCCTCTACCCGGGAACCATACCGGCCTCCCGGTCGGCGCCCGCGGATGTGCGAGACCGCTCCGGAACACCGCTCCCCCAGCGCTCTCTGATCCAGAGCAGCACTGGCGACGCGACGAAGATGGACGAGAACGTCCCGACCACTATACCGAATGTCATTACGAGCGCGAAGGGCCTGATGACGCCACCGGCGAAGAAAGACAGGACGAGCGCCGTGCCCAGCGTCGTACCCCCGGTGAGAATCGTGCGCGGCAGCGTCTCGTTGATCGAGAGGTTGAGCAGATCGACGAACCCCCGCGTTCCGGGACGCCGGAGGTTCTCACGAACCCGGTCGAAGATCACGATCGTATCGTTGAGCGAGTACCCGAGCACCGTGAGCACCGCGGCCACGACCACGAGGCTGACCTCGAGGTCCAGGTATCGGATGAACGCGATCGTCGCGAGGACATCGTGCGCCGTCGCGACCACAGCGGCAAGCCCGAACCGCCACTCGAAGCGGAAGGCGAGGTACACCAGCGTCGTGACAAAGCTGAACAGGACGGCAATGAGCGCGCTCCGCTGGAGCTCCGCGCTCACCTTGGATGTCACCTCGTCGCCCCGGACGACCTCGTACCGGCCCGGACCAAGGTCCGCGTCGAGCGCCCGTCGCACGGCCGCTGACACTGCCTGCGCCTGCGACTCCGTCCCGTCGCCCGACGCGAGGCGTGCGCGAACCACATGGTCGCGCGGCGACCCGAAGCTCTGGATCTCGGGATTGCTCACCCCGCCGCGCTCGAGGGCGGCCCGCAGTCGCTGTGCCCCGACCGCCTCGGCCGTCCGCACCTGAACCATTGCCCCGCCGGTGAACTCCACGCTGTACGTCGCGCCCCGAGCAGCGAGCATGATGATGCCGGGTACGATCAGCGCCACCGTGACCGCGTACGCCCACCGGCGCACGGCAATGAAGTCGAACCGCGCGCTCCGGAACAGCCGCACGCGGAAGCTGGACCGCAACGTGAGGTGCGGGCGCCGCTTCAGCCACACGACGAAGAACGTGCGCGTCACGAACACGGCCGTGATCGTCGATGCGACGAGTCCGATGAGCAGCGTTATGGCGAAGCCCTGTACGGATTCCGTGCCGACGGCGTAGAGGATGAGGGCCGTCAGCGCCGTGGTGACGTTGGAGTCCACGATGGCGCTCATCGCGTGGCGGAACCCGTCGTCGACGGCGCGCCGCACGGACCTGCCCGCGTCGAGCTCCTCACGCATGCGCTCGAAGATCAGCACGTTGGCGTCCACCGCCATGCCGATCGACAACGCGAACCCCGCGAGCCCCGGCAGCGTGAGCGTGAAGCCGAAGACAGCGAGGCCGCCCACGGTGTAGAGCACGTAGAGTCCGAGCGCAGCGACTGCCAGCAACCCGGCCACCCCGTAGCACACACCCATGACCACGATCACAAACCCGACCGCCATCACCGACGCGCGTACGCCCTCGCGAATGGAATCGCTGCCGAGCGACGGCCCGATCGCGCGCTGTTCGACGACGTGGAGCGGCGCGGGCAGCGCACCCGCACGAAGGACGAGCGCGAGGTCGTTCGCTTCCTCGAGCGACTTCCCTCCGAGCGCGATGCGCCCACGTGTCGTTATGCGGTCCTGAATGATGGGTGGCTCGCCCTGGACGCGGCCGTCGAGCAGGATCGCCAGATGGTTTCCGATGTTCCGCCCGGTCGCGTCGCCGAACCGGCGGCCGCCCTCGCGCGTCAGCCCGAACTGCACTTCGGCCGCGCTCGTCATGGGATCGCGCCCAGCGACGGCCTTCTCCAGCGCCTCACCGGTGACGATGGGGCGAGACTCGACCGCGTAGAGTGGTTGATACGACTGGCCGCCGGGCGCGGCGATGGCGGTGCCCCACCGCAGCTCAATCCCGCGGGGGATGAGATGCTGGATCTCGGGAACGGCGATCATCCGCGCGACGCGCGGGACATCGCGCTCGGCAACGAGGAACTGCCCGGGGACACGGCCTGGCGCGAGCAGTGAGGAGAGCGCGCCGCCGGTGCTCGGCGACAAGGCAGCGCCGCGAGCATCACCCGTGGAATCAGGCGAGAGGAGGCCGGCAACGACGTCGCCGCGCGGCGCGCGTACGGACACGGCCGACCGAGCGGCGTCGGTTCGCTTCAGCGCCGCGTCGATCGCCGGGAGTGCGAGACGGAACTGGTCCTTGGTGTCGGTGATCCGGAACTCCAGGAACGCGGTGCGCTGCACGATGGCTCTCGCCCGTGCGGCATCGGTCTCGCCGGGGATCTCGACGATGAGGCGGCAGTCGCCGGCTACCTGCACGACCGGTTCTGTCGTACCGAACTCGTTGATGCGGGAACGCACGACGCGCTCGGCGCGGCGGATCGCGTCGGCGCAGTCGGCAACGGCGCCGCGCGACTCGTCGACCTCGAGGGCGAGCTGGATGCCGCCGCGCAGATCGAGCCCCATGTCGATGGGGACGCGGCGAACGGTGGTGTCGTGCATCCGCCCCGTGGCCGGGTCGTGCACGCGTTGGGTGACGTTGCGTGGGATGAGCGCGAGGATGCTCGCGCCGACGAGGGCGAGGATGGTGATCACTCGCCACCTGATGGATGTCATGGTGGACGCTCTCTTCCGCGATGCGGAATGCCGTGGGCCAGCCCGGCCGCCCGCGGGCGCGGGCGGCGTTAGGCAGAACCGGGTTGTGGGGGGCGCGTCGTCGTGGACGCGCGGCGGCTCAGGAGAGCGCTGGTGGGGCGCGGGCGGGTGGGAGGACGACCGCGGGGACCGCCGCCCGGAGCGGCAGCCGCTCGGACGGTGGTTCCGGAACAACGCGCGTCGGAAGATCGACGCGGACGTGCGCCGCCGGCGCGAATGGCGTGATGGTCGCGCGCCGGTCTGTCGGCTCGGGTGCGAGCAGGCGCTTGGCGTACGATACCGTCGGCCAGCCCGACTGCGGTCGCGTGCCGTGGTCACGAACACCAGCCGGCGCACCGGAGACGCCGTTGACGCCGAGCAGCGTGAGCTGCAGGGCGACCGCGGCTAACCAGGCGAGGACGGTGTGGCGCGGGTGGGGCATCGTGAACCGAAAGGTAAGCAGGCTGCCGGCTGTCGCCTATCGCGCTGCGCTCGGAATGACAGGGAGGTGTAGGGCCATAGCCGCGTGCGGCGAAGGCCACTATATCCAACGACGACGACCGAAGAGAGTAACCCCGAAATGAGCCACGACGTCTCCCGTCGAGAGTTCCTTGGCGCCGCTTCGCTCGGCGCCCTCGCCCTCGGGCTACCCCTCCGCGCCGGCGAGGCTGCCGACGGCCTGGCGGCCCCTAACGGGAGCCCGGCTGGTGGGCCCGCCGACGTGCTGCCGCTCACATCCACGAGCGACGTATTCGTCCCGCCGCGCGGGCGCGCCTTCATGAAGTTCAGCTTCGACTTCCCCGAGCCGTCGGTCGCGTTCGGGGGGCTGCGGTTCGGGTTCCTCGTCTTCAGCGACGAGAACACCTACGGCCTCGACGCCGAGCGGATCACGGCCGACGAGACGGGCGACACCCTGCGTCTCACGTGCACCGGCTTCGTGTGGGCGGGTGGACAGGAGAAGGCGCCCGGCTCGCTCGTCGCGACCTTCCGGCGCTCGGGGACCACGATCGAGTGGGACGTCGTCGTCGAGATGCAGCGGCCGGTGAAGACGGTGTCGACCATCGTCCGCGATGTTCCGCGGGGCAACCTCTCGCTCGGCGGCGGGACCCTGTTCGAGACGCGCGACAACGAGATCCTGGGCGGATACACGTTCGGCGCCGGCGACCTGCACGGGCCCGGGGCCGCCCAGGGGATGGCCACGCCGGTCGCGGTCGTGCAGGCGGGCGAGCAGGACTTCATTTCCCTGTCATCGCTCGACGACCGCGTTAGGCCGAAACGCTTCTACTTCCAGCCGGGCGAGCGCGCCTATCGCGTGGAGCTCGTGTATGAGCACGACGCGTGGCGGAACGACCGGCGCGTCACCGTGCCACGGTGGCGCATCGCTCGGGCGGCGTCACTGGACGACGCCGTCGCGCCGCACATGGCGCACGTGGAGCGCGCGTTCGCGCTGCCGGCGTGGGAGACGCGCACCGACATGCGGCCGTGGCTACGCGACATCGCGCTCGTGACGACGCTCCACGGGATGCACTACACCGGGTTCATGTTCAACGACTACGCCCGGATGCTCGAGATCCTGCGCTGGATGGCGACGCAGATCCCGGCCGAGCGCGTGCTGGCGTTCATCTCGGCGTGGGACGGGCGGTACTACTGGGATTACCCGAACTACGTGGCGCCCGCGCGCATGGGCGGCGAGGCCGGATTCAAGCGGCTGATCAGCGAAGGGCAGAAGCTCGGCTTCAAGATGATGCCCATGTTCGGCGCGAATGCCGCGAACCGCCGGCAGCCGTCGTGGTCGCGCATCGAGAGCGGTTCGACGCACAAGCTCGAGGGCGACCGCTACGACCTGAACTGGGTGGACTGGAACAACGACCGCCATCAGGACGGCTGGCTCACGTACATGAACCTCGGCGCCGACTCGTGGCGCGCCCACATGACGGGACGCATCGCCGACGCGATCGAGCGCTATGGGGTGGACGCCTACTTCCTCGACATCATCGGCGGGCACGTGAACAGCACGACGGGCGACATGCATGAAGGGACACGCCGGCTGGTCATGGACCTGCGAGAGAAGTGGCCGAACGTCCAGTGCGTGGGCGAGATGCCGTACGACGCGCTCCACGGCTTCATTCCCATGTACCATGCCGGCGGCGGACCCCGATGGCAGAAGTACTCGCGCTTCTTCCAGCATCTGAGCGCCCCCGCGCCGGGGCGGGGGTCGAGCGGGGTCCACGAGTTCGGGTTCGGGCGGTTCAACCCCGAGACGCTGTCACTGTCGCCTAACGCGATCCCGACGCTGCAGGTGGTGGATGACACGTTCACCCGGCACCGCGACGTGATGGCGGCCATCATCGCGCGGGCGAAAGCGCGGGCCGGGATCGCCGCCGGGCCCCTCAGTCCGCGACGGCGATCAGGGTAGCGAGGTCCTCGGACGTCGGTGGCGTGATCACCCGGTACGCGTGGTCGCGCAGGAACGTCTCGGTGAACGTCTTCGCCGCCGCACCGTGAACGCCGATGATCAGGTGGCGCGGTCGGTCGGCCCCGCTGAACAGAACTTCGCCGTGCGGCAGCGCGAATACCTCGGCCCCCTCGATGTCCATCTTCAGCATCTGCGGACGCGGGTAACGCGTCAGCATGCCGTCCAGGGTCATGCTCGGGACCTGAATGGCCTCGCCTTCGATCGTTCCGACCGCTTCGAGCGCGCTCCCGCGTGAATCGACCGCCCATCGTCGCAACGTGACCGTGCCCTCACGGTCCGCCACCGCGCCCTGTAACACGGTGCAGTGCTCGATCCCATTGAGCGCGAGCTGCTCGCGGAAGATCGCACAGATATCCGGATCGGGTTCGACCGCGATCACGCGCCCGCGTGCTCCCACCATGCGCGCGGCCGTCAGGGCGTGATAGCCCGCATGCGCGCCGATGTCCCAGAACGTCTCGCCTTCCTTCAGATGTGCGTGGATGTACTCGCTCAGGTCCGGCTCGTAGAGCCCCTTGTGATACCAGTACGGTAGACGGTTGTAGCGTTTCCACCGGGCGCCGGCGAGCGGCCCCTGCGTGATCTCGTAGATCCTCCCTTCGCCTGTCCGCGACGTGACGAACTTGTAGACGCGAAAGGCGCCGGGAATCTTCTCGGCCATCGATTTCATGCGCCGGAGAACCGGATGCATTGCCAACGCGTAGCCCTCGTGCGACCGGGCACTCCGTCCGTCGTCGCCGAACCCTGGTGATCGGCCGAATGTGGAGCGCTTGGGAAATCCGCTGGTGCAATACTGGAGCGGAACCCATCGGCGAATCAACCGTGCGACGTCGTCGGCGATGCCTCATCACCCGCTTCGCGGGTACCCGGCTCGGAATGACAGCGCGGCTACGCTGACGGCTTCAGTATCTCGTGGGCCCGCTTCACGAGCCCGTCCGGGCTGTAGGGCTTGCCGAGGAACGCGTCGCCCGGCTCGAGGATGGCTTGCTGGTTCATCGCCTCGGCGGTGTAGCCGGACGTGAACAGCACATGAACGTCCGGTCGCACCCCGACGAGACGGCGCGCCAGCTCGCGTCCGCCCATCTCGGGCATCACGAGGTCCGTCACGAGCAGGTCGATCCGCCCGCGGTAACGCTCCGCCACCTCGAGTGCCTCGCGGCCATTCGATGCAGGGAGCACCACGTAGCCCGCGCGCTCCAGTGCGCGACGCGATGCGGTCGCAACGTGCGGGTCGTCATCGACCAGGAGTATTGTTGCCTGTACGCTCGGCGTGCCGGCCACGCCGCGCGTAGGGGTGTGCCGGTCGGCGCGCTCGTCGGTCCGCGGCAGGTACACCTTCACCGATGTGCCGCGTCCGGGCTCGCTATAGACCTCCACGCTGCCGCCGGACTGCTTCACGATGCCGTACACGGTCGATAGTCCGAGCCCGGTGCCCTTGCCGGGCGGCTTCGTGGTGAAGAACGGATCGAATGCGCGCGCGCGCGTGGGCGCGTCCATCCCTATCCCTGAGTCTGTGACGGCGAGCATCACGTACGAGCCGGGTGCCACGCCCTCGTGCGAGCTCGCGTACGACGCGTCGAGCTCCACATCGGCGGTCTCGATCGTCACCGTGCCGCCGTTCGGCATGGCGTCGCGCGCGTTCACCACGAGGTTCACGAGCACCTGTTCCATCTGGCTCGGATCGGCCTTCACCGCGCCCAGGCTGGGGGCCGTGGACGTCTGCAGGCGGATGTCCGTACCGATGAGTCGTGCGAGCATGGGGCTCAGCGACGCGACGACCGCGTTGAGGTTCAGCACCCGCGGCTGTAGCACCTGCTGGCGGCTGAACGCGAGGAGCTGGCGAGTCAGCGATCCGCCGCGCTCTGCGGCCGCGAGCACCTGCTCGAGATCCCCGCGCGGGTCGCCTCGGTCACGGCTATCCAGGTCCGCGAGTGCGAACTCGCCAAACCCGGTGATGGCCGTCAGGATGTTATTGAAGTCGTGGGCAACGCCGCCGGCGAGGCGGCCCACCGCCTCCATCTTCTGCGCGTGCAGGAGCTGGCGCTCGAGTTGCTTGTACGCGGTGAGATCGGTCACGACCGACGCGACGCCAAGCTCCACGTCGTCGCGCGTGCGAATCGGGAACACGCTCACGAGCCAGTGCTGTGTCGTGCCCCGACTGCCTGACGTCTCTCCCGTGACCTCGATGTTGAAGGTACCGTTGCCGCCGGCGAGCACCTTGGCGATTTCGCGCTCGAGTTGTGCCCCGATGACGGGAACGATGTCCGAGGGGCGCTTCCCGAGATGCGCGTCCGCTGGCGCGCCGTTGAGTCGCGCGAGGCTGGTATTGACGCGGCGATACCGGCCGGTCGCGTCATGAAACGCGAACCCGACCGGGGCGCTCGCGAGGCAGGCGTCGAGCTCCGCGGTCACGGCGGCCAGCTCGTCGCGCGTTCGCGTCACTTCATCCACCGAGTGGGCGAGCTCCTCGTTCGCCATCTCCAGCTCGGTGGCCTGCTCGGCGAGTTGCCCGGCGCGGTCGGCGAGCTCGTCGGCACGTTCCTGGAGCTCGCGGTGCGCACCGGCGACCGAATCAGCCATGCTGTTGAAGGCGCGGGCGAGGGTGCCTACCTCCTCGGGGCCGGCCGTCGAGACGCGGCGTGAGTAGTCGCCCGCACTGAGAGCGGCGGCCGCGCCGGCGAGCTCCGAGAGGGGAGTCGTTAGGCGCGTCCCGAAGACCCATGCCGCGAGTATCGCGACGCCGAGGAGGATGACCGTGATGGCCGCGAGCCGCCGGAGCATCGCGTAGGCCGGGGCGTACACCCGGTCCTCCGGAAAGGCGACGACGATCGCCCACGGCGTCCCGGCAATCGCGCGCGCCGCCGCGATCTTGCGTCCCTCACCCGGCTGCGCGAAGGCCGAGACACTGTCTGTCGTGAGGGGGACAGCGGGGCGCTCGACGACGGTCGCGAAGTCGGTCCACCCCTCGGCGTTCGCGTTTCCGGCGTAAATCGATGCGTCGGACCCAATGAGCCCGAGCAGCTGTTGACGTCCTTCGGCACTGGTGGCCACACGACGCCACTCGACAATGTAACCGAGCGCGCGCCGGCCATCGGTCACGCGCGCGATCACGCCGTGTACGAGCGTGTCGCGCACCACGTGCATCCGCCCGATGGCGGCCGAATCCGGGCCGGCAACGGCCTGGAGCAGCTGACGGGCGTGCGCCGTGTCCTGGGTGGGTGCGGGAGCCGTCGCGAGGAGCCGTTGTCCGTCGGGGCCCCAGAGCTCCGTGGCCGTCACCGTGGGATTCGCCACGCGCCGGAGCACCGCGATCACGGTGTCCGCGCTGGTGGTCCCGTTGAAGAATGATCGGACCACGTTGCCTTGCCCGGTGGCCCGAAGCTGTTGCCGGACATCGCGACCCTGGACCTGAAACATCTGGCCGAGGCGAGTGGACACGGCGTGCAGTCGCTCTGTCGCGAGCGAGAGAGCGGTCCGCCGGAGCGCGATGAACGCCGCGACATCGTGAACCACCACCACGGCCAGTACCGTAGCGATGATCAGCAGGAGCAGTCGATGCCGAATGGACCGGCCGGTGAACGCCATCGTTATGGTGCGCGGGCGTCGTGCGATCGTGCAAGCGCGGTAGTCCTACCGCGGGATAGTATTGCCCCATCCGAGCACGTCAACACACATCCTATGTCACATTCCCATACGTGGTGTCACATCGGGCGACGATTGCGGGCGGCGCGTGGCACGCGAGCCGACGCCATCGCGTGCCGGCACAGGCCTTCGAGCCCCCGCTCGGGCTGCGACGTTCGGCGCGCGCCCGGCCGGTCGCGCCCCGCGCCTAACGAATCTGCACCACGAGCCTGAGAGTCCGGCCCGGCTGCGGCAGCCCGCACTGGTCGTAGACCGTCGAGTCGGTCGCGTTGTCGAGCGCGAGGACCGTGCGGAGTGCGCCGAACACGCCGGCGTCGCGGCGGAGTGTCCAGCTCCGCTCGAGTGCGACGCTGGCTTCGGTCTGGCCTCCGAGCCGCTCCTGGCCGCCGGTGTCGGGGTGGACACAGTACTGCGTCCCGGTGTAGCGCGCCCCGGCGAA
The DNA here is from genome assembly GCA_036280115.1 of Gemmatimonadaceae bacterium. GTDB lineage: Bacteria > Gemmatimonadota > Gemmatimonadetes > Gemmatimonadales > Gemmatimonadaceae > JAJKIV01. The sequence goes on along the minus strand of DASURJ010000078.1, from coordinate 173 downwards.
CGCACGCACTGCGGCGGGGAGCGGCACCCCGAGCTCGAGCGACCCGCGCACCTCCGGCTGGTGCTCGGGGCGACGCTCGGCGCGGGCGGAGTCGTCGTGGACGCGGACGCGCTGCGCGAGGAGGTCGCCGGTGAGGGAGACCGTGTGCGCCGGATCGGACGACGAGCGCCATC
>DASURJ010000077.1:0-4588 GCA_036280115.1 Gemmatimonadaceae bacterium | reverse complement strand
CGCCCGCAGCGGCTCGAACAACGGCTCGCCTGCTTGCGTCACCCCGCCCGCGATGACGACGACGTCGGGGTTGAAGATGTTCAGGAGATTCGCGACGCCGGCGCCGAGGAAGTTCGCCGTCTCGCGCACCACCTGGCGCGCGACATCGTCGTCCTTCTTGGCCGCGGCGTAGACGAGTTGTGCGGTGATGCGCGACAGGTCATTGTCCACGAGTCGCGGCAGAATGGACGGCTCTCCGCCGGCGAGTGCCTCACGCGCGCGATCCGCGATCGCCGGTCCCGACGCGTACGCCTCGAGGCATCCGTAGTTCCCACACTTGCACCGGCGCCCGGTCGAATCGATCGTCGTGTGCCCGATCTCCCCGGCCACGTCCGACGCGCCGTGAAAGAGGCGCCCGTCGAGAATCAACCCGCCGCCGATGCCCGTGCCGATCGTGATGCCAATGACGTGACGCGCGCCTTTCGCCGCGCCACACCACCACTCGCCGAGGGTGGCGCAGTTCGCGTCGTTGTCGAGCGTGGCCGGAAGCCCCACCCGATTCGACACCTCGTCGCGCAGCGGGAAGTTCCGCCAGCCGAGGTTCGGCGTCACGATCACAATCCCGTGCTCGCGATCGAGCGGCCCAGGCGAGCCGATACCGACGCCGGCGAAATCATCACGCTTCGCGCCCGTCTCGGCGATCGTCTCCGCGATCACCGTGTCGATCATTCGTGCGATCCGATCGACGACGGCGTCCGCGCCCTGGTCGGCGCGCGTCGGCTCGGACCGCAACGCGATCTCGCGGCTGCCGTCCTCGGGCATCGCGCCGGCGACGATGTTCGTGCCGCCGAGGTCCACGCCAATGATGTAGCGATGTCGTTTCCGAGCGCTCATGGGAGGGAGAAGCGGATGACCGCGACGAGTGTCGCCGCGCCTTACTGCGCCAGATGCCGGACCACGATCACCGCACCCAGCACGAGGATCAAGATAGCGAACGCCTGCTTGATGCGGGCAGCAGGCAACCGCCGAACGATACGCGTGCCAGCAATGGCCCCGACGGCCGCCACGAGGCTGAACCATCCCACGAGACGCCAGTCGAAGCGGACCTGACCCGCGTAGCCCGCCACGCCGCTCGCGGCGTTCATCGCGATGATGAGCAACGAGCTGCCCACCGCTTCCTTCACCGGCACGTGTGCCACGAGCACCAGCGCCGGCACGATCAGAAACCCTCCGCCGGCGCCAATGAGTGCAGTCAGCACGCCGACGCCCACCGCCTGCGCACCGAGGATCGGTGAAAACCGCACGTCTCCGGCGCCGCCAGCGCGCGGCGAGGGCCGGGGCGCGCGGAGCGAGTCACGAAGCATCAGCAGGGCGGCCACCACGGCGAACGCGAGAAACAGGGTGAGCTGCGCCGATGCGGGAACGAATCGCGCGAGCCGCGCGCCCGCGAACGCGCCGATCATCGCGAACGCTCCGAACGTGAGCGCGACGCGAAGATTCACCGTGCCCTGGCGCCAGTGCGTGAGGAACCCGATCAGCGCGCTCATGCCCACCACGACGAGACTCATCGCGATGGCCGGTTTCGCCGGGACGTGAAACACGTACAGAAAGATCGGAAGCGCGAGGATCGAGCCCCCGCCACCGAGGAGCCCCAGCACGACACCCACCGCGAGCGCGAGGATGGCACCGACGACATTCACGGCCGGTCGCCTCGCACGCGTACGACGGCGTCCGCCACGACCTCGGCGGCCAGATCGCGCATGCACCGCCAGTGGCCGAGGGGACATCGCATGGGGCCGTGCTTGTCACAGGGCCGACAATCGAGCCCGGACACGCCCGCGGTCGTCGAGCGCGCCGCGAGTGGCCCGAACCCGAACTCCACGACGGTGGGCCCGAACACGGTGATCGTCGGCGTACCGACCGCGGACGCGAGATGCTGCGGCGCCGAGTCGTTCGTGACGAGCGCGACGCACCGCGCGATCAGCTCCGCCGAGCCTAACAACGACAGGCGGCCGGTGGCGTCGATCGCGCGCGCGCCCGCGACGCGCAGGATCTCGTCCGCGAGCGGCGCGTCGTCCTTCGCGCCGATGACCACGAGCCGGGTCTCGGGCAGGAGTCGCGCGAGCTCCGGGTAATACGGCCATCGCTTCGTCGCCCACACACTGCCGGGCGCCAGCGCGACCAGGGGTTCGCCGTGATGTCCGTGCTCCGCGAGCAATCGATCGACTGCCTCCCGCTCGGCGCCGCCGGGGAAGAGCTTCGGCCGAAGCTGGTGCACCGTCGGCGACGCGTGAGGGTCGCTCGCGGCGAGGCTCCACAACCGCTCTGCGTGATGCCGATCGTCCCGGTATGGGACCCGGCGCGTGTACAGCCACCGGCCGGCCGACGTCGCGAAGCCGACGCGGCTGCGAAACCCGGCGAGGCGTGCCAGCGCCGCGCTCCGCACCGATCCCTGGGCGAGGTACGCGACCGCGTCGCTCGCGCCTTCGGCCGCTCCGCCCGCGCGGGCGGCGCTGATGGCGGCGGCGACGTTCGCGAGGCCGCCCACTCCGCGCGCGGCCCCGCGCTTGTCATAGACCGTCAGCCCGGCGATGTCGGGGTTCCGGGCAAGGAGCGGCGCCCCCGCCGGCGTCGCTACGACGTGAACCGGTCCGCGGCCCGCGAGCTCGGCGAGCAAGGGCGTCGTCAACACGACGTCGCCGAGAAACGATGTCTGGACGACGAGCGAGAATTGCACGCGATCGAGTGTGGCGAGGGCGGCGCGCGGCCGCCAGCGGTCAGTCCACCTGCAGGACGGCCAGAAACGCTTCCTGCGGGATCTCCACGGCGCCGACCTGCTTCATGCGCTTCTTTCCCTCTTTCTGCTTCTCGAGAAGCTTCCGCTTACGCGTGATGTCGCCGCCGTAGCACTTCGCGAGCACGTCCTTGCGGAGCGGCTTCACCGACGAGCGCGCGATCACCTTGTTGCCGATGGCCGCCTGGATGGCCACCTCGAACAGCTGCCGCGGAATGAGCTCCCTCAACTTGTCGGCGATCTTGCGCCCGTACTCGTAGGCCTTGTCGCGGTGAATGATCACGCTGAACGCGTCCACCGCGTCGCCGTTGATCAGCATGTCGAGTCGCACGAGGTCGCTCTCGCGATACCCGAGCATCTCGTAGTCGAGCGACGCGTAGCCGCGGCTGATCGTCTTCAGCCGATCGAAGAAATCGAGGATGATCTCGGCGAGCGGGAACTCCCAGTCGAACTCCACGCGCGACTGGTCGAGATACGTCATGTTCTTGTAGACCCCGCGGCGCTCCGTTCCGAGCGTCATGATCGGGCCGATGTAATCCGACGGCGCCATGATGCGCGCCTTCACGTACGGCTCCTCGACGCGTTCGATCACGGCCGGGGCGGGCATCTTGGACGGGTTCTCGATGACCTCCATCTGGCCGTCCGTGCGGTACACGTGATACTCCACGTTAGGCACCGTCGTGACGAGATCGAGATCGAACTCGCGCTCGAGCCGCTCCTGCACGATCTCCATGTGCAGCAGGCCCAGGAAGCCGCACCGGAACCCGAAGCCGAGCGCCGTCGACGTCTCGGGCTCGTAGTGCAGGGACGCATCGTTCAGCTTGAGCTTCGCCAGCGCGTCGCGGAGCGCCTCGTACTGCGTGGTGTCCGTGGGATACAACCCCGAGACCACCATCGAGTGGACATCCTGGTACCCCGGCAGCGGCGTCGCCGCTCGATTGCCCGCGTCGAAGATCGTGTCGCCCGCGCGCGTCTCCTGCACGCTGCGCACGTTCGCCACGACGTACCCCACTTCGCCGGGCCCCAGCTCGTCCGTGGCGACCGGCCGGAGCTGCATGTAGCCGATGTCGCTCACCTCGTACCGGGCCTCGTTCGCCCCGAACGTGATCTCCATCCCGCGGCGAATGAAGCCGTCCACGACGCGCACACTCGGTACGGCACCACGATAGCGGTCGTAGTACGAGTCGAAGATGAGCGCGCGCAGCGGCCCGTTCGGGTCGCCCGTCGGCGGTGGCACGCGCGCGACGATCTCCTCGAGCAACTCGGGAACCCCGTGCCCCTCCTTTGCGCTGACGAGCAGGATGCGGTCCGGGTCCGTGCCGATGAGGTCGTGAACCTCCTGCTTGCGCCGCTCCGGCTCGGCTCCCGGCAGGTCGATCTTGTTCAGCACCGGGATGATCTCGAGGCCGGCGTCCAGCGCGAGAAAGAGATTCGAGAGCGTCTGCGCCTGGATCCCCTGCGACGCGTCGACCACCAGGATCGCGCCCTCGCAGGCGGCGAGCGATCGGGAAACCTCATAGGTGAAGTCGACGTGCCCCGGCGTGTCGATCAGGTTCAGCTCGTACACGCCGCCGTCCCGGGCCGTGTAGTTCATCCGGACGGCGTTGAGCTTGATCGTGATCCCCCGCTCCCGCTCCATGTCCATGGTGTCGAGGAGCTGCTCCCGCATGAGCCGCTTCTCGACCGCCCCGGTGGCCTCGATGAGCCGGTCGGCGAGGGTCGATTTCCCGTGATCGATGTGGGCGACGATGCAGAAATTGCGGATGCGCGACTGCGACATGGCGGGGAATCTAATGCCGGGCGGCGGGTGGGGGG
>DASURJ010000076.1:0-6591 GCA_036280115.1 Gemmatimonadaceae bacterium | reverse complement strand
GATCCCGCCACCGACGTTCTTCGACGCCTATGCGCAGTTCATCAAGAACCTCGACCAGTTCGTGCTGATCGCGGTGGTGATCGCCGGCGCCGGGGTGGTGTCGGGTGAACGCGCCTCGGGAACGGCGATCCTGACGCTGACGAAGCCGCTCTCTCGCGGCGCGTTCGTGATGGCGAAGATCCTCGCCCAGCTGGTGCTGCTGGCCGGGGCTACGGCGTTAGGCACGGCGGCGTGCATCGCGATGACGGCCGTGGTGTTCGACGGCGCCAACGCTGGGCGACTCGTGTCGGCGGTGGCGCTGTGGCTCCTGTACGCCTCGTTGCTCGTGGTCGTGATGACGCTATTCTCCTCGGCATTCCGCTCGCGGGGTGCCGCGGCGGGAGCCGGGCTCGCCTTTTATTTTCTCGCGCTCCTGGGGTCGAGCTGGGGGCCTGCGGCGCGGTATAGCTTTTTCGGGATACTTGGCGCCATCCGGAATACGCTGCGTGGCGAATCGATGGCAGCGGGGTGGCCGGTGGCGACGGCCGCGATCGCGATCGTCGCCGGCGCGATGGCGGCTATGCGGATCTTCGAACGGCAGGAGCTGTGAACCATGTCGATGCCTAACGAACACGTTCGCGTCTTTCACGACCTGCACCGGGCCGGATGCTTCGTGATGCCCAACCCGTGGGACGTCGGCGCCGCGCGCCTGCTCGCGCAGCTCGGCTTCCCGGCGCTGGCCACCACGAGCTCCGGCTTCGCGTGGAGTCTCGGTCGACCCGACAATCACGTCACCGTCGAGGAAGCGCTGGCCCACCTCCGCGCCATGAGTGCCGCCACCGACCTGCCGCTCAACGCGGACTTCGAGGGCGGGTTTGCCACGGAGCCCGACGCGGTGGGCGCGAACGTCGCGCGCGCCGCCGAGACCGGTATCGCCGGCCTGTCGATCGAGGATTCGACCGGCGACGCGAGCGACCCGCTGTACGACTTCGAGCTCGCGGTGGATCGCATCCGCGCCGCGCGTCGGGCAATCGACGCGAGCGGCACGGGTGTTCTGCTCACGGGCCGGTCCGAGGGGTTCGTTGTCGGGCGCCCGGACCTGAAGGAGACGATCCGGCGCCTGACGGCCTACGCCGATGCCGGCGCGGAGTGCCTGTTCGCGCCCGGGCTCAGGACGGCGAGTGACATCGCCGCCGTGGTGGCCGCGGTCGCCCCGACGCCGGTGAACGTGCTCGTGGGGAGCGACTTCACAACCGTGGACGAGCTCGCGCAGCTCGGCGTCCGCCGGATCAGCGTCGGCGGCGCGTTGGCGCGTACCGCGTGGGGCGCGTTCCTCGATGCGGCGAAGGAGATCCGGGAGCGGGGAACGTTCTCGCGCCTGTCCGCTGCGATCCCTTCCGCTGCCATCGAAGGGCGGTTCGCGAGTGCCCCACCACCGGCGTCGTCGCTGAGGTAGCAGTGCATCCCGCTACGATCATCCGGACACGCTGAGGGCTCAGCGGGCGGTCACGCCCGGGCCCGCACGCCAATTGCAGGAACTCGGGTGGATAACGATGGCATCCCAAACAGCGATCGTGCCATGCGAGGGCTCCTCCTCTACCCCGAGTTTCCGGCCAGCTCGTTCTGGAGCTACCGACACATCATGCCGATGGTCGGCGCGAAGGCCGCCTTCCCGCCGCTCGGCCTCCTCACTTTCGCGGCGCTCATGCCGCCGGAGTGGTCGTTCGAGCTCATCGACCTGAACGTCGAACGACCATCCGACGAGGACCTGCGCTCGACCATCGACGCTTCGGACGCCGTGTTCGTGAGCGCCATGTCGGTGCAGAAGCCATCGCTCGTTGCGCTCCTCTCCGGGCCGGCGCGTGGCCTCGATACTCCGTGGGTGCTCGGTGGTCCATACCCGTCGAGCTACCGAAACCACATCCTCGAAGCGCGGACGCCCTCCGACATGGTCCTTCGGCGCGGACTCGATGTGCTCGTGTGGGGTGAGGGCGGTCAGTGGGTACCGGAAATCGACCGGCTCCTTCGCACCGAGCGACGACGCCACTCCGACGAGAGTCCCGTGGTGCTCGTCCCGCACGCGATCGCGACTCAGGAACCCGGGTCACGCCGAGCGCTCAATGACCGGACGATCTTCAAGGAACTGAACCGCACGCCGCCTCCGCGGTGGGATCTCATCGACGTGAGAGATTACCGCGCGATGATGATGCAGACGACGGTCGGTTGTCGTTTCCGCTGCGATTTCTGCGACATCATTCAGTTCAACGGCGGCTTCACTCGCCCCAAGACGTTGGAATCCGTACGCGACGAGCTCGACACCTTGTTCGCGCTCGGCTACCGGGGCGGCGTGTTCACGGTGGACGACAACTTCGTCGGCAACCCCGCCGCGATCGAGTCGATCCTCCACGTCATGATCGACTTCCAGCGCACGCACGACTACCCGTTCTCCTTCTACACCCAGGCGAGCCTCGACCTCGGGTCTCCGAAGCTCGCACACCTGCTGCCGTTGATGACGGCAGCCGGCTTCTCCGAGGTGTTCCTGGGGATCGAGAACCCCGACCCCGCGGCGCTGGCGGCCATGAACAAGAAACAGAACCTCAAGGTCGGGATCGGCGAGACAGTTGCGACCATCCAGCGGGCGGGGATCGAGGTGATGGCCGGATTCATCTTCGGCAGCGATGAGGACACGATCGACACGGCAGACGCGATCGCCGACTTCGCGACACAGGTTGCCATTCCCACGGCGATGACGGGCATGCTGACGCCAATCCCGTACACACCGCTGGCGGAGCGTCTCCGCGTCGAAGGGCGACTGCGCGAGGCGGAGTTCTCGGGCAACAACACGGACGACGAGGTCCAGTTCGTGCCGCGGCGAATGACCGCCGACGAGATGCGACACGGCTATCATCGGATTCTCGAGCGGCTCTTCTCGGCCCGGGCGATGTATCGCCGGTCCTCGGCGCTTATCGAGCGTCTGGAGCCTCATATCTTCCACGGGCGCCAGACGCGTGGTTCGGACGTCCGCGCCGCCCTACACTCGTTATGGCGCCAAGGGGTCATGGGCACTGCGCGGGCCGAGTACTTCCGCCTGCTCTGGCAGGGGATCTTGCAGGACGCGAAGCGGCTTCGCGAGGCCAGGCGTGTGGCGGCTCAGATGACGCGGCGCCTCGACGCACTGTCGCTGGATGACCCGCAGTCACTCTCGGTCGTGGACCATGCGCCGCTCGAAACTCTCGTCGATCGCGCGCGCGAAGCGCTGGTCCGGGCCGAGCCCAAGCGGCCACTGGGCGATATCGACGCGTGGGCCGCTGGCTTGCGGAGCAGGATCGGCGAGCAGTCGGCCGATGCAACCGACCTCCGCTCCCTCTACCGATGGAGTCGAGAATACTTCGTTAGGCAGCGACGGTTACACCGCTTCCCCGGCGCGTACCTCGTGAAGGCGTTCAATCTCGCGATCAAGGGGTTGCACTACGCCATCGTGATGAGCGGCATCGTGCACGAGTCGAACGCGGACCGTTCTGCTCGGCGCCCGGGCCCGCGTCCGGTTCGGCCGTGACTCGTGCCGGCGGCTATCGGGCGGCAGCGACGGCTGCGGTCTGCTCCAGCCGCCGACGGACGTCGGCGACGAGCGGCTGGAGCTCCGCGTCGGCCCCGCGCCAGAGCTGCAGCAGTTCCGTGTAGAGCGCCGCGGCCTTGGCGCCATCGCGCTGTTGCTGGTACAACGCGCCGAGGCGCTCCATGGCGGACCCGAGCTCGATGGCGTCGGTGTCGAAGCGCGACTGCCACGGCGTGCTCAGGTACCGCTGGTACGTCGCGATCGCGGAATCGGGCTTGCCCGCGACCTCGTACGCGCGGGCGAGGTCGGGAAGGACGCAGATGGGACACGGGTGCGTCTCCGAGGCGCCGTAGATCTCGATCTCGCCTTCCCACGCTCTCCCCTCGGCGGTCGCGATGGTGCCCATCGTCCAGCGGCGATCGGCATCTGCGGGGCGACGGCGGCCGAGACGCGTTCTGCCGGCCTCGGCCACCAGCTCGAGCGCGCGCGCCGGCTGACCGGCGTCCGCGAAGAACCGGGCCATTTCGTCGTACGGGCGCTCGCTCTCGGGGATCCGCGCGAGCGGGTACCGACGCAGTGCGATCGTCATCGTGCCCAAGGCTGCCGCCGGTGCGCGGCGATAGCGGAGCTCGATGTACGCGAGCCGGACCGCCGCCCTGAGTGCTTTGCGTGCGCCATCGCGGCGCGTGGCTGAAGCGGCCACCCGCCGGAGATCGCGTTCGGCTTCAGCCAGTCGGCCCTGCGCCAGGCGAATGCTCGCGAGTGTCTCCAACCCGTCGAGCGCCTGGGCTGAATCCCCCGACGCACCGCGCAGTCGTGTGCCCGCCTCGCGCTCGGCCGCCTCCCAATCCCGCCGTGCCAGCGCAAGCGACACTGCGGCGAGATCGTTCATACGCGTGCCGGGGAAGCGTCGCTCCGCCCTTTCCAGCGTTCGCCGCGCCGCGCCGTACTTGCCCTGATTCAGCTGGGCGAGGGTCAGCTGGTTGAAGAACGAGGGACCGCTGGAGTCGGCGGCCATGGCCCGGACCATCAGGCTTTCCTGCACGGCATACTCGCGGCGAGCGGCATGAGCGCGTCCCAGCCCCTCGAGGGCGCGCACGTCGTCCGGGTACCGATCGAGGATTCTGTTATAGGCATCGATGGCGGCGGCATGATGTCCGAGCACGGTCATCGCATGCGAGCCGACGGTGTGGTAGCGGGTGTAGAACGGCAGACGCGTGTAGTTGGCGATGGCGTGATCGAGGGCATCCGACGACCGTTCGACGTCGCCCGTCGCGGAGTAGGTGATGGCCATGAGCCTGTGCGCCGCGGCGAATCCGGTGTCCAGCGCAACGGCTGCGTTCAGCGAGCGCAGCCCCGCCGCACGGTCTCCGGCATTGATCGCCCGTGCGCCGTTCGCGTACGCGCGCAGCGCCGGCAGCGAGGCGGTCGTCACCTCATCGAGCCGAGGGGAAGCGGCGATGCTCGCGGCCGATTCACCCAGCTGCTCGCGCACCCGCTCGGCGAGCGTGCCTAACGCACGCATCACATCGGCGGAATCGGTGGCCGTCTCGAGGAGTGCTGGCGACGAGTCGCCCCGGGCAGGTCTCGTCACCTGTACCATGATCGAGTAGCCCGCGGCCACCGTATCGACGCTGCCGCGAACCTCCGCGTCCACTCGTCGTCCGGGCGTCCCGACGACGAGAACGCCCGGCGACTCGCCGAGGCCCGTGCGGAACGCCTCGCTCAACGCGGCAACGAGTCGCGGGTCGCCGGTATGGTTGGCGAGGTCGGGAACGAGAATGCGCGCCCGCGACGTGGGCTCGACGAGCGCCACGGGCGGCTCGACCGGTGTGGCGGCCGTGCGCTGCATCAGGAACGGCGCGGCCTTGACGCCGAGGGCCACGAGCGCGACGGCGGCCAGGGCCCAGGCGAGAATGGCTCGGCGCTGTCGGGTTGCGTCGCTCGCGGCGAGCGGCCGCTGTTTGCTCGGGCGCGCGCGCGTCGCGATGTTCTCGAGTGCCTGGCCCACGTCGCCGGCCAGCTCGTCGACCGAGCCGTAGCGCCGTCGCGGGTCCTCCCTGAGCGCGGTGCGCACGATCGCGTCGAGATCGGCGCGAAGGCCACGTCGTGCTGCGGCCGATCTGTCGCTGCCGAGCAGCGCGTCGAGCACGGAGCCTAACGATTGAATGTCGTCGGCCGCGGTCGCGGCATACTCGGCGGTGCCGAGCCCGACGAGTTTCGGCACGCCGCTCTTGCTGACGCGGATGTTCGCCGTGTGCAGGGCGCCATGCGTGACGGCGCGCCGGTGCAGGTTCGATACGGCATTACACGTCTCGACGAATAGCTCCAGGCGTTCGCCGATGGAGAGCTGTCGGGCATCGGCAAAGGCGTCGATCGCTTCGCCGTCGGCGGGCTCCGTTGCGGCGTCCGGTCGTGGGTGCGCCGCGCGCGGTTCGGCGGACGGCGGTGGGTCCACGTCGGGTGCCTTGTCGGGCTCCGGGGGCGGCTGCGTCGCGACGGGTGGGCTGACGCGGTCGTGCGCGGCAACCAGCCGCTCGACCTCGGCCTGCAGGGCGGGGTCGTCGGCGCAGGCTTCCGTCAGAAGGGACGCACGCTCGTCCTCGGGCAGAGCGACGGCGACGTGGTACAGATCGGTGAGTCGCTCCCAGCGATCGGTCATGGGAGGGCGGCCTCGGTCAGCGGTCGTGGGCTTACATCGTCATGCACGGAGGACGATCGACCGGAGATATTGTGACGAAGGTCCGCTAGGGAAAGGCGAAGGGCGAAGTGCGAACGGCGAAATGCGAACGGCGAAAGGCGAACGGCGAAGCGCGAAAAGCGAGGCGCGAACTGCGAGGCAACGGCGGCCGACTCCGCTTTTCCCCCGCCTTTCGCACTGCGACCTTCGCGCTTCGCCGTTCGCGCTTCGCCGTTCGCACTTCGCCGTTCGCCTTTCGCCCTTCGCCCTTCGCAGTTGTCAGAGATGCTGGAATGGCGACTCTGCTCGCTCCTCCGACCGCTCCGCCTGGCGCTCCCACGATCGCCGCACCATGTCCTTGGAGCCAAGCCCCACC
>DASURJ010000075.1:0-12102 GCA_036280115.1 Gemmatimonadaceae bacterium | reverse complement strand
TCGATCTACACCTCGGAAGACCAGATGACGCTCAATCCTCACCTCGAGCTGTTCATCTACGCGCGCACGGATCAGTGGTACTACATCCTGCAGGGGAAGGGGCTCGAGGAGCGGCCCATGGTGCGAACGCGGAGCTGGAAGCTCACGCGCTCGGAGTTCGCTCCGGCGCCAGACCTCGTGCAGGCGGTGGCAGCGGCAGCGGAGCGTCTCGCACTGACCGCGGCGTGAGCCTCACCCCGTTAGGCTACGCGCTCGTGGCGGCGCTGGCGAACGTGCTGGGCGCCGCCGCGGTGACGTCGCGCGCGCGCTGGAGCATGCGGGCGCTCGACACGATGGTCGCCCTGTCCGCCGGGTTCATGATCGCGGTGTCGCTCGGCGAGCTCCTGCCGGTCGCGATCGAGAGGCACGGGCGCGCGGCCGCGCTCGCGGCGCTCGCCGGGTATCTGCTCGTCCACCTCACGCAGCACACGTTCGCACGGCATTTCCACTTCGGGGAGGAAACCCACGAGGTCACCGCAGCCGTCAGCGCGTCGGCGCTGGTCGGTTTGTTGCTGCACACGTTCTTCGACGGCGTGGCGATCGCGAGCGGGTTCGAGGTCAGCTCCGCGCTCGGCTTCCTGGTATTCATGGCGATTCTGCTGCACAAACTTCCCGAAGGGCTCGCGATCTCGAGCTTGTTTCTCGCGGCCGGTGCGACGCGCGCGCACGCGCTCAGCGCCGCGGCGGCACTCGGAGGCGCGACGATCCTCGGCGTGCTGCTGACGGAGTACGTCGCCACGCTCCGCGACATCGGCCTGGCGGTGTCGGCGGGCGTGACGCTCTATGTCGCCGCGTCGAACCTCGTGCCGGAGTTTCAGGCGAAGCTCGGATGGCGATTTCCGGTGAGCTTCTTCGCGGGGTGTGCGCTGTACTTCGCCGCGCGCGCGGTTGCGGGCGCATGAGTCCTCGCCCGCGCGGAGGTGGCTCCGAGGCGTCGCTGTTTTCGACGGCGAGCGAAGCACAACCGCTCGCCGCTCGGCTCCGCCCGCGCACACTCGACGAGTACGTCGGGCAGGATCACATCCTCGCGCCGGGAAAAGCGCTGCGGCAGGCGATCGAAAGCGGGTCGGTGGGGTCCGTGATCTTCTGGGGACCACCAGGTTCCGGCAAGACGACGCTCGGCCGCATCATCGCGACCGCGACGAACCGCGTCTTCGTACCGTTCAGCGCGGTGAGTGAGGGCGTACCGCGAATTCGCCAGATCATCGGCGAGGCGCGGGAGCGACTCGATCAGGGTGGTCCTCGCACCATCCTCTTCATCGACGAGATCCATCGCCTGAACAAATCGCAACAGGACAGTCTGCTGCCGGCGGTCGAGGAAGGGATCGTCACGCTCATTGGCGCGACGACCGAGAACCCCAGCTTCGAGATCAACGGCGCACTCCTGTCCCGCACGCGGGTGTTCGTGCTCCGGTCGTTGACGACGGACGCCCTGCGCGGCCTGCTCACACGCGCGTTGACGGATACCGAACGGGGGATTGCCGGCCGCGGCCTGACGGTCGACGACGATGCGCTCGATCTGATCGCGACCGAAGCCGACGGCGACGCTCGCCGCGCGCTGACAGTGCTCGAAGCGGCTGCCGATTACGTCGGCGACGGTGGGCACGTGACCGTCGCGGTCGCGCGCGAGGCGATGCAGCTCCGGTTCGCGCGACACGACAAGAGCGGGGAAGAACATTTCAACCTGCTCAGCGCGTACCACAAGTCATTGCGCGGCAGCGATCCGCAGGGCGCGCTCTACTGGATGGCGCGCATGATCGAGGGAGGTGAAGACCCCATGACGATCTTCCGGCGCGCGATCGCGATGGCGGCCGAGGACGTCGGTCTCGCCGACCCTGAGGCGCTCAAGCTCGCGGTGGCGGCACGTGACGCATATCACATGTTGGGCGCGCCCGAAGGCTATTTGCCGCTCGCGCAGATGACGATCTACCTCGCCACGGCGCCGAAGTCGAACAGCTCGAAGGCCGCACTGCACGCCGCGCTCGACGCGGCTCGCGAGTCACCCGCGGCGGCCGTGCCCATGCACATCAGGAACGCGCCCACGGCGCTCATGAAGGAGCTGGGGTACAACCGCGGATATCAGTACGCGCACGATTCGCCGGACGCGTTCATTCCGCAGGAATATCTTCCCGACGAGCTCCGGGGGGCCGAGTATTACACGCCGGGCTCGTTCGGGTTCGAGAAGGAGATCGCGAAACGCCTCGCGTGGTGGCAATCGCTGCGCGAACGAACGAGCGGACGTCCTGCCGACCGCGGCCCGGACCGGGAACCGGACGCGGACCCGGGGTAGGATGATCGGGGGAGTCTCGAGTATGGCCCTGCTCACGCCGCACCACTACCAATTGACGGCGCGCCATCCGCAGCGCCGGTGAACGACGAGAGGAATCGACCGATGCGTGTACGCACATTCATTGCGCCTGTGATCGCCGTGGTAGCCGCTGGCGGCGTCGTCGGCTGCGCGACGTTAGGCCGCGCGACGTTCAAGGAACCGATCGTGCACTTTCAGGAAGCACGAATCACCGGACTCGGAGTCACGGGCGGCTCGGTCGAGGTGAAGCTGAGCGTGTACAACCCGAACGGCTTTCGGCTGGATGGCACGAGCCTGACGTACAACCTCGTCGTCGACTCGGTCCGGTTCGGGTCCGGCGAGCTCAAGGACCGCTTCACCGTGCAGGAGAACGACTCGACGATCGTCACGCTGCCGCTCGATTTTACGTACGCCGGCGTGGGCGCCGCGGGCCGTCAGCTCATCAACACGGGGTCGGTGAATTACCGCGTGTTCGGCGACCTCACGGTCGGCACGCCGATCGGCAGCTTCACGCGGCCGTACGACCAGACGCGAAGGTTCACGGCGCTAAGTGGGTCGAGGTAAGCAGCCGTCAGCCATCAGCCATCAGCAAAGCCAGCGAGTGTCGATTTCCCCGCGCCCCACTCGGGGGCTATAGCTTTTGCTGATAGCCGATAGCTGACAGCCGTATACATGGAGGAATAGTTCCATCGCCCGAGAGCTGATTACCGTCACCCCGCCGATCGAGCGCGCACTGCTCGTCGGCGCGCCGCGCAAGGGGACGTCCGCGCGACACCACGTCGACGAGCACCTCGAGGAGCTCGAGGAGCTGGCAGATACCGCCGGCGCCGTCGTCGTTGGGAGCATCACCCAGCAGATCGATCGTCCCAACCCCGCCACGTACCTCGGGAAAGGGAAGATCGACGAGCTCGGCACGCTCATCAACGAGACCAACGCCACGCTGATCATCTTCGACGACGAGCTCACGCCGGCACAAGGAAAGAACGTCGAGGACGCTACGGGGAAGCGCGTCATGGATCGCGCGGAGCTCATCCTCGACATCTTCGCCACTCGCGCGCGCACCGCCGAGGCCAAGATGCAGGTCGAGCTCGCGCAGCTCGAGTACATGCTGCCTCGACTCACGCGCATGTGGACGCACCTCGAGAAGTTCCGCGGCGGAATCGGGATGCGGGGCCCAGGTGAGACGCAGCTCGAGACTGACCGCCGCCTCATCAACCACCGAATCAGGCAGCTCAAGGACCGCTTGAGCGACGTCACGCGGGCCCGCGAGGTGCAGCGACAGGGGCGCCGGGGGATCTTCCGCGCTTCACTCGTTGGTTACACGAACGCAGGCAAGTCCTCTATTCTCCGCGGCTTGTCCGGCGCGGGTGATGTTTTCGTTGAGGACCGGCTGTTCGCCACGCTCGATCCGCTCACGCGTGAGGTCGACCTCGGTGAGAACAACCGGGTGCTCGTCACGGACACCGTCGGCTTCATTCGCAAGCTGCCGCACCATCTGGTCGCCTCGTTTCGCGCGACGCTCGAGGAGGTCCGCGAGGCCGACCTCCTCCTTCACGTCATCGACGCCAGTCATCCGACGTGGGAGGAGCAACGCCACGTCGTGAACGCCGTGCTCGACGAGCTCGGCGCGCACGGGAAGGCCACGCTCCACGTCTTCAACAAGATCGACGCGATCCCGTCCGAAGCGTTGATCCCGCTCGAGGAGCGGATCAGGAATCTCCTCCCGAACTCGGTCTTCGTATCCGCGGTCGCCGAGGACGGCCTGGAGCCACTGCGACGCGCGCTCCTGGCGCAGGCGCGGGCGCTCAAGCCGGTCTCCGAGATCCGGTTGGGCGCCGGCGAGGGTCGGCTGCTGGCCGAGATCCATCGGCTTGGTGAAGTGGTCGACCAGCGGACCGAGGGGGCCGACCTGGTCATCCGCGCACGCGTCGACGAAGCCCTCGCCGGACGCTTGCGCCGCTCGGGTGCGAGCGTCAGCGACGGATCCGCCGCGAACCACACTGCTCGTGATGCATCTCACGATGCATCTCACGATGGCAACGGGAGTTCCGCGAGCGACGCCAGGGGTGGGATAGCGGAGCACCGGTAGCCGCATCGACCGCTCGAAAAAGCACGCCGCAACGGTCGTAGTCGGCACCAGACTTGCTTTTCCGAGAGTCCAAGCAAGCGGCTGAGATTGTCGGGTCGGGCGTCATGGTCCTGAGGTCCGACTTGACTTTCGCGCCGCCCAATCCGTGCGGGCGCGCGTAGTCAGGCGCGCCGTGAGGACTCGGACTCTTGTTGTCAGCGAAACCAGAGATTCCGCTGTATCTGCTGGGCCTCGTCGTTGCTGCGTGTTCCTCAGCGGCGCTGACGTTCGTGGTGCGAGACTTCGCGCGGCGTGCAGGCCTGGTGGATCCCTGCAGCGAGCGGAAAGTGCACGTCCATCCCGTACCACGGATCGGCGGGGTCGCGATCGTCCTCGCCGTCGCCGTGACGATGACCGTGATCACGGCGCTCTTCGGCCCGGACGTGATCGCCGAGAACGGGCGAGGCATGGCCACGGTGATCGGCGGAGCGCTCGCGGTGCACATCGTCGGGCTCATTGACGATGTCCGGCCGATGCGCGCGCGATGGAAGTTCCTCTCGCAGGTTTTGATCGCGTGCGCAGTGTACCTCGCCGGGCTCCGCGTCACGACGCTCTCGCTGCCGTTCGTCGGGGTCCTCGAGCTCGGCAACGTGATCGGTATGCTGTTCACCGTTCTCTGGTTGGTGGGCATCACGAATGCCTTCAACCTCATCGACGGTCTCGATGGCCTCGCCGCAGGTGCCGCCCTGTTCGCGCTCACGACGATGTTCGTCGTGGCGAGCCTGAACGGCCTCGTGGGCGCGGCCACCGTCACGATCATTCTGGCTGGGGCCACCGCGGGGTTCCTCGTCTTCAACTTTCACCCCGCGTCGATCTTCCTTGGCGACTCGGGGAGCTTGTTCGTGGGCTTCATGCTCGCCGGCATCGGGCTCCTGGGCTCGCAGAAGTCCCCGACCGTCATCGCGGTCGCGATCCCCATTGTCTCGCTGGGACTGCCGGTACTGGATACGACGCTCGCGGTTGCGCGACGCTTCCTCCGCGGTCAGCCGATCTTCACCGCCGACCGGGCGCACATTCACCACCGTCTGCTCTCGCTCGGACACTCTCCGCGCCGAGTGGCGCTGCTGCTGTACAGTGCGTGCGCGCTGCTCGGGCTGGGCGGTATGCTGCTCGTGAACGACTCCGCGTACGTCGCCGTCGTGCTCCTGCTCATCGGACTCGGCGTTGGGCTCGCCGTGCAGCGGCTACGCTACTATGAGTTCGAGGAGCTCGCACGCCTGCTGCGTCGCGGCGTGCATCAGCGGAAGGTCATCGGACGCAACGTGCGCATCCGGGAGGCGAGCCTGCTCGTGTCCGACCTGACCGACCTGGACACGGTATTTCAGACGCTCGAGTCGACGTTCGCGCAGGATGAGTTCGAGTGTGCGGAAGTCCGCCTTCGGCGGTCGTTCGTTGGGGCGGACCGTTCGGGCGATACGTACCGCCGCCTCGACGACGACGTGCCGGTGTGGGCGTGGCATCGGTCGAACGTGACGCTGGCGGCGTGCTGGGAAATTCGACTTCCGTTTCTCGCGCCGTCGGGCGAGCGGATAGGGTCGCTGGTGCTGTGGCAGGACGGCCGCGGTGACGACGTGAGCCTGGCGGACATGCACGCCATCGCGCACGACCTGCGCGCGGTCGTGGAACGGAAGCTCCTGGCACTCTGGCCAACGTGGGCCGAGGAATCCGACGACGCGGCGGTCGCCATGGCGAGCGACCGCCCCGTGCCGATTCCGCGAACGGCGGATCACGCGCCGGCCGGGATCGAGCGTGAGCGCGCGACCGGGGCGGCGAAGGGCGACGCCAACCGTGATCGCAGCCCGCGAACGTCGTCAGGCAGCTTCCGGCTGCGTTCAGCGCCGCTCACCTGACCAGGGCTGAGGGCGCGATGAGGGGCGACCCGAACGACGTGGCACGGCGTCGCGCGGACACCGTTCGCGGGCTCGTGTCGGTGATCATCCCGGCTCATGACGCCGAGGCCTGGCTCGCCGAGACGATCGGGAGTGTGGCGACGCAGACCTACCCGCACACGGAGGTCATCGTCGTAGACGACGCGTCCACCGACGCGACTCGCGCGATTGCCGCGCGGCTCGGGGCGATCGTCGTGGAGACGCGCGGGGCTGGCCCGGGTGGCGCGCGGAACGCGGGCATGAAGGCCGCGCGCGGTGAGTTCCTGCAGTTCCTCGATGCCGACGACCTGCTCGCTCCGGCGAAGGTGGCGCGCCAGGTGAGCGCGCTGACCGCGTCCGGCGCGGACGTCGCGTGGGAGCCGTTTCATCACCTCGCCGCCGAGCCTAACGGGGAATACGCGGTCCGGCGTCGTGTGGTACCGGAGCTCGGCCCCGACCTCGCGGCGTCGCTGCTCGCGAGCGAAGGATTCGTCCAGATCGGCGCGCTGCTCGTGCGTCGGACAGCGCGAACGGACGCAGTCTGGTTCCGCGAGACCGCGGGAGCAGTCGAAGACGTTCGCTACGCCGTCGAGCTGGCGTTGAGCGGCGCCGTCTTCGTGGGCACGGACACGGGGGAACCCGGACTTCTGTATCGGCAACACACGGGACCACGGTACTCCACACGTCCCATGGTGTCGTTCGCTCGCGGCTGCGCCGAGAACGCGGCGTGGGCGGAGCAGTACTGGGAACAGCACGGCGGCCTCACCGCACCACGCCGCGCCGCGCTCGGGGAAGCGTACGCCTTCGCCGCCCGACAGCTGGCGGCACACGACCCGGCGGCGTTCGACGAGGTGGCGTCGCGTGGCCTCGCGTTAGGACCGGAGTTCCTGGGGCGTCTCCCGGGGCGCGTCCGTCTCCTCGCACGAGTGGTGGGGTACCAGCGAGCGGAGCTGATCGCGACGAGCTGGCGGCGCATTCGTCGGGCCGGACACGCCCGGGCGCGGTGATCGTGCGAGTCGTCCACGTGCCGTTCGGCTACTATCCGGATCCCGTCGGCGGGACCGAGGTGTACGTCGCCGAGCTCGCGACCGCCCTGCGGGCTCACGGGATCGAGAGTGTCGTCGCCGCACCGGCGTTAGGCGACGAACCGTCGGCGTACATGCACGGCGGCGTGGCGGTGCATCGGTTCCCCGTGGGACCGATGCGGGACGTTGCCGATCTCTACGGAACGGGGGATGCGACGGCGGCATCCGCGATCGACCGCGTTTTGGCCGACACCGGCGCCGCAGTTCTCCACCTCCACGCCTTCACGAGCGCATCGTCGCTCCAGGCGCTGCGTGCCGCCCGCCGCCGTGGGGTCGCCGTTGCGTTCACGTACCACACCCCGACCGCGAGCTGCGTCCGTGGGACGCTCTTGAGGGACGGGCACCTCCCCTGCGACGGCGAGCTGCTCGAGCAGCGATGCGCGTCGTGTCTGCTCGAAAGCCGCGGCGCTGCCGACGCTGTTCGCGCGATCCTGTCACGCACGCCGACCGCGGTCGGCCACGCCGTCGCCGCCGCTGGAGGCACGGGACCGTGGGTCACCGCCCTTCGCGCGCGCGAGCTCACGCGCCTCAGGCACGACACGTTTCGCCGTCTGCTCGGCGAAGCCGATGCCGTGGTCGCCGTCTGCGACTGGGTGCGAGCGCTGTTGTTGCGCGCCGGCGCCCGCCCGTCGGTGGTGACGTTGTCGCGTCAGGGCACGCTCGCGCGGGGCACCCGCGGCGCGCGACCGCGTCCGTCCGACACACTGCGCCTCGCGTTCATGGGGCGTTTGCACCCGACCAAAGGGGTGCACGTCGTCGTGAAGGCGCTCGCGTCGAAGCCGATGCTGCGAGCGGCGCTCGATATCTTTGGCGTCGTACAGGACGATGCGGCGGTGCGCTACAGCGCGGAGCTTCGAGCACTCGCGGGCGACGATCTGCGCGTCCGCTTCGTCCCTCCGGTGACGCCGGGGAACGTCGTTCCCACGCTCGCGTCGTACGACGCCACCGTCGTTCCGTCGCAATGGCTCGAGACCGGGCCGCTCACCGTCCTCGAGTCGTTCGCGGCAGGCGTGCCCGTGATCGGCTCGAACCTCGGCGGCATCGCCGAGCTCGTTGGCCACGACCGAGACGGCTGGCTCGTCGCGCACGCGGATGTGGACGCATGGGCCAACGCGCTCGAGCGGTTGGCTGGTGACCCGGCGCTCGTGGCTCGTCTGACTGCCGGCGTTCGCCCCCCGCGAACGATGGACGACGTCGCGCGCGACATGGCGTCCATCTACGAGACGATCGCCCGCGCGCCGACGCATTCGCGCGGCGAGGCCAGCACGCCTCGCGACGGGAGCATGGCGGCGTCGGGAGCGGTGTGATGCGCGTACTCTATGTTCAGTACACGAATCCCGGCATGTACCCACCGCTCGTTCGCGGGGCGCAGCTGCTCGCGGAGTCCGGCGCCGAGGTACTGATGCTCGGGACGCGCGTGCACGGACTCGACGTGCTCTCGGTCGACTCCGACGATGGCCTTCGCGTCGAGCTTCTGCCGGCGGCGCCCGAGGGTTGGCGACTCAAGGCGCATTACGCCCGCTACGCGGCGTGGGTGGCGCGCGAGGGCGCGGCGTGGCGGCCGGACTGGATCTACGCGTCCGATGCGCTCGCGGCGCCGATCGCGCTCATGCTCCGGGCAATGACGGGCGCACGCGTCGTCTACCACGAGCATGACGCACCGTCGCGCGAGAACCGCAGCTGGATGATGCGCCGGTGCCTCGGGGCGCGGCGTCGCCTCGCACGAGAGGCGGACCTCGTGGTCGCCCCTAACGAACAACGCGCGCGCAGACTGTCGGGGACCGTGGCTGGCGGTCGGCCGGTTCTCACGGTGTGGAACTGCCCGCGCCGTCCGGAACGAGTGACACGTCGGGACGCGGACAGCGCACGGGATCGGCTTCGCATCGTCTTCCGAGGCTCCATCAACGCGGAGCGGATTCCGGCCACCGTGATCCACGCCATGGCTGCCGCCAGGGTGAACAGCGCCCTGGAGATCGCCGGCTACGAGACCATCGGGTCGCGCGGGTACGTTCGAGACCTGCTCGAGCTCGCCGCGCGGCTTGGCGTGCGTGAACGCGTTCGTTACCTCGGCACCGTGGCGCCCGAAGCGCTCGCGGACGTGTGTCTCCAGGGCGACGTCGGGCTGGCGTTCATGCCCGTGCAGTCGGTGGACGAGAACATGCAGCACATGGTGGGTGCGTCGAACAAGGTGTTCGAGTACCTGAGCTTTGGCGTCGCACCGCTCGTGACGGACCTTCCCGATTGGCGAGCCACGTTCGTCGACCCGGGATTCGCGTTCGCCTGCCGTCCCGACAACGTCGCCTCGATGCAGCAGGCGTTCGAGTGGGCGGCCGGGCACCCGGGCGAGCTTCGAGCCATCGCCGAGCGCGGCATGACGCGCCTGCTCGAGACCTGGAACTACGAGACGCAGTTCGCCCCCGTGCTGCAGGCCATGCGATCGACGGCTGTCAGTGCGCGAGCCACGTTAGGCGGCAGGAACGCGAGATGCGCATCCTGATACTCGGCGAGGACGCGCCTGGTGGGTTGATGGGCTCCTACAAGTACGCGTTCGAGGAGCTCGGGGCGGTCGTGCGCACGTATTGCCTCGCGAGCGCGTATCGCGCCGTGCTTCCGGGAATACGCACCCGCGCGTTGCGGCGCGTGGCGGAGCCGGTGCTTCTCGCCGCGTTCAACGAGCGCATTCTCGCCGACCTCGCCGAAGCCGAAGCCGATCTGGTGCTCGTGCTCAAGGGACATCGGCTGCGTGCCGCGACCGTGGACGCCCTCCGCGACGTCACGGACGCCCCGGTGGTGAACTTCTACCCCGATGATCCGTTCTCCACCGAGCGGTCGAACAGGCTCGCCTTCGGCACCACGGCGCTCGCCGCCTACGACGCGTGTTTCACGTTTGCCAGACATCTCGTTCCGGCGTACGAGCGCGCCGCGGTCCGGGCCATCCACTACCTGCCGTTCGCTCGCGATCCACGGCTACACGCGCCCGTCGCGCTCCCCAGCGCACGCGCGTTCGACGTCGTATTCGTCGGGAATCTGGACGATTTCCGTGTTCGGTGCCTCGACGCGCTCGCCACGCGACACCGCGTCGCGGTTTTTGGCGAGCGAACGACCACCGTCGTACCGAAAGGAACCGCGCTCGCGGCGTCCGTGTTCGGGCCGGCAGCCTATGGGGAGGCATTGGCGCACGCGCTCGCGCGGGGCGCCATCTCCCTCAACGTGATGCGGCCGCAGAACGCGCGTAGTCACAATATGCGCTCGTTCGAGTCGCCTGCCTGCGGGGCGTTCACGCTCACCCAGCGAACGGAAGAACTGGCAGGCCTGTTCGCCGACGGGGACGAGGTCGCGGGGTTCGATACCATCGACGAGCTGTGCGACGCGGCACGCCGGTGGCTCGCTGACGACGCCGGCCGCTCGCGCGTGGCTCGCGCGGGGTTCGAGCGGGTGCGAAACGACACCTACGCCCGGCGAGCGACCACGATCCTCGAGCGCGTCGGCGTCGCGTCGCGGAGCCTGCCATGACAGCCGGGCTCGTGTCCCGGGGTGCGTCCGGCGAATGGGCCCGCATGTCGCCCATTCCCCGGCTGGCGATCTTCACGTCGCACCCGATCCAGTACCAGGCACCGTACTTTCGCGCGCTCGCGGCAACGGGCCGGGTCCATCCCACAGTCTTCTTCGGATCGCGCCACGGACTCGACGTGTCGCTCGACTCGGGCTTCGGAACTGCCTTTCAGTGGGATGTGCCGCTCCTCGACGGCTACGACCATGTCTTTCTCGCGAACACGGCGCGGCGCCCGGACGTCTCCCGTTTCACGGGCGTGCGAACGGCCGGATTCAGTGAGGGGCTTCGCCGCGGCCGGTTCGACGCTCTGCTCGTGCTCGGATGGCATACCGCGGCTCACGTGCAGGCGATTCGCGCGGCATGGTCTGTCGGAATTCCCCTGGCAATCAGGGGCGAGTCGACGCTGCAGCGCACGGAGGCCGGAATCGGCGTGGCTCACCGTCTGCTGTGGATTCCTGCACGGCAGAGGTTGTACCGGATGGCGTTCGACCGCGTCGCCGCTTTTCTCGTGATCGGGTCGCGGAATCGTGACTACTATCGGACTTTCGGTGTTCCGGACGACAAGTGCTATTGGGCGCCGTACGGCGTCGATAACGGCTGGTTCTCCCTCGCTGAGCCGGCACGCTCTCTCGCGCGGGAGCGTGTCCGGCGCCGGATCGGCGTCGGAGACGACACAGTCGTCTTCGCGAGCTCGGCGAAGCTCATCGCGCGGAAGCGCCCGACGGATCTCGTGGACGCCGTGGCGCTCGTCAGATCCGAGGGAGTGGCGGGACACGCGCTCTTCATCGGGGACGGCGACGAGCGGTCCCAGCTCGAACGGCGCGCGGCCGAGCGGGGCGTCGCGGACGCCGTTACCGTCGTGGGGTTCGTCAACCAGGCAGAGCTCCCGGCGTGGTACGCGGCCGCGGATGCGCTCGTCCTGCCGTCCGACTCGCGAGAGACGTGGGGGCTCGTCGTGAACGAGGCCATGGCCGCGGGGCTGCCGGTGGTGGTGAGTGACGCGGCCGGGTGCTCGCCCGACCTCGTGCGCGACTCCGTGAACGGATTCACGTATCCGTGCGGCGACATCGACGCGCTCGCGGACCGCCTCGCGCGCGTGGCCGCGTTAGGCCCGGCCGGCC
>DASURJ010000074.1:0-10581 GCA_036280115.1 Gemmatimonadaceae bacterium | reverse complement strand
TGTCCACCGCGTACGCACCCGTCGCACGAATGGTGGTCGAGTCGTTGAACGCCTCGGTGACCTCGCGCTCAATCTCCGGCGGCAGGAGTCTGGTATCGAGCACGGTATCGCGGGGTGCGCCGCTCTCCTGCGCACCCGATGCCAGCGGGACGAGAACACACGCGAGCGTGGCCAGCCCGCGTGTCGCGAGGAGCTTCGTCATGCGATCTCCGAAAGAAGTCCGAGTCGCGCTCACGCTAGGCACCTCCCGTACCGAGGTGTCGCCGCACGATACCAGTAAACAGCGCAACGAGTTCCACATTTCGCAAGCGGCCAGGAACGCCGGCCGTGTGTCCTATTGCGAGGGCAGGGGTGTGTCAGCGCGCTACGGCGCCGACTCGGCGCGTTCAGCACGCTCGCCCCGTTCGGTGCGCTCCGCACGGTCCGACCGATCGCCGCGCTCGGCGTCGACGATTCCGAGACGCTTCATTCGCCGGTACAGGTTGGGGCGATCGGTCTGCAATCGCCGCGCAGCCTCGGCCACATTCCCTCCAGCAACGGAGAGCGCGCGGGTGATGAGCACACGCTCGTAGTCATCGAGGGTCTCGGTCAACGAGCTCTCGAGCCCGGTCGCGTTAGGGAGCGGCGCCGGCTCCGCGAATCGGGGCGGAGCGACGGGCAACACCTCTCGCACGTCCTCGGCCGATACCTGGTGCCCCGGATGCAGGATGGCCAGGCGCTCGACGATGTTTGCGAGCTCTCGGATGTTACCTGGCCACCGGTGCCGGGCGAGGAGCTCGAGGGCCTCCGGCGTCCACGACGTCAACGGTTGCCCGGTACGACCGCGATGCACGAGCGAGAAATGGCGGACGAGCTCCGGAATGTCGCCTGGTCGCTCGCGGAGCGGCGGGATCGCGAGCGGGATCACGTTGAGCCGGAAGAAGAGATCCTCGCGAAACGAGCCGTCAGCGACGGCGCGAGCCAGGTCCTTGTTCGTTGCCGACACGATGCGCACGTCCACGCGAATCGGTTTACCGCCTCCCACGCGCTCGATCTCGCCGGACTCGATGGCGCGGAGCAGCTTCGCCTGTGCCTCGGCACCGAGATCCCCGACCTCGTCCAGAAACAGCGTCCCTTTGTCGGCGAGCTCGAACCGGCCGATCCGCCGCTCCGTGGCTCCGGTGAACGCGCCCCTCTCGTGCCCGAACATCTCGCTCTCCACGAGATCCCGCGGGATGGCGGCGCAGTTCACGCGGACGAACGGACGGTCCTTGCGCGGCCCGAGCGCGTGGATCGCTGCGGCAACGAGCTCCTTGCCCGTTCCCGAGTCTCCGGTGATGAGTACGCGCGCGTCGGACGGCGCAACGCGCGCGATCATCTCGCGGACGCGCTTCAGTGCGGGACTGGACCCAACCATGTCGCCCGCGAGCCCGAGCTCGGCACGCAACACGCGCGCGGCGCGGCGTGCCTGCCGGAGCTCCAGCGCCGAGGAGAGGGCGAGCAGGACGCCCTCGGGGGTGAGCGGCTTTTCCAGGAAATTGAAGGCGCCGAGCTTCGTCGCGCGGACCGCGTCACTCAGCCCCGCGCGGCCGCTCATCATGACGACGGGTAACTCCGGCGCGCGCTCGCGGAGGGCGGCGAGCACGGCCATGCCGTCGAGCTCGCCGGGGATCATGAGGTCGACCAGCGCGACGTCGGGCTCCGCCTCCAGGGCCAGCGCGATGCCGCGCGCACCGTCCGGTGCTTCCCGCACCTCGTACCCCTCGGATGCGAGCAGCGCGCCCACCATCCGGCGGATGTTGGGCTCGTCGTCGACGATGAGAACCGACGGCATCCCGCGGTCGGCCTAACGACGCTCGCGGGCACGCGGCATCGACGCCGCGAGCGCGTCCGCCGGGTCGGGCTCCGGGAGCGCACGCAGGTCCGCGAGCACCTTGCTCGTGAACCGCTGCCCCTCGGAGATGCGCTCGACCTCGAGCGCGATCGCGTCCACGGCGTGCTCGATGCGCTCCAGTCGCATGCGCGAGTCATCGTCGACTGGCGCCGCCGCTCCGCGCTTGTCCATCCGCCGCGCGAACGCACGCGCGATCGGGATGCCGATGGCGATGACCGCGCACATGACGAAGAAGGCAATCGAGATGACGACTGCCTCTGGTGGTACCGGCGAGCCGCCCGGGAAGTCGCGCACCCACGGCGGTTGGCTCGTCTGCGCCTCGCGCATTGCCTCGCGCGCTTCCCGCTGGGCATCGCGCACGGCCTGCTGGGCGTCGCGCTGGGCCTGATCGGCCTCACGCTGGGCGCGCTGGATTTCCTGCTGGGCCTCGCGAAGAGCCCGCTCCACCTCGGCCTGTGCCTGCGCCCGTGCCTCGTCCACCGCCTGCTGCGCGGCCTGCTGCGCGGCCTGCCCCTGCTGCGACATTGAACCCACCAGTATGAACGTCATGGCCTCGATACCTCCGTCACGTAATTCGATCGGGATCCGGTCCCGGCGGCGTCGAGCGTCACGTCCGGTTGCTTCCTGCGCGATCCGGCAGCGCGACGCGGTCGCCCGAGCCCTCGGTCATGAGCCGCGTCACGAACCGCTGCCCCTCCGCGATCCGTTCGACCTCGATGGACATCGCCTCGATCGCCTGCTCGATGCGGTCCAGGCGCGCCGACGTATCCGTTGACACTGGCGGCTGGAGACCCTGCCTGTCCCACCGTCGCACGAGCCCACGAACGAGCGGGATCCCGATCGCCATCACAATGACGGTCGTGAAGAACGCTAGGATTGCGACAATGTCGTCGTCCACCGGTCCCGTTCCTTATTGGTTGACGCGGTAAGGCACTCTCGGCGGAGAATTAGGCTCCGGCCATTCCGTGTCGGAGCGGCCGGCGAGCAGCTTCGACGTGAACCGCTGTCCTTCCGCGATCCGCTCCACCTCCACGGCGATCGCATCGATCGCCTGCTCCATTCGCTCGAGCCGGGCCGCGACCTCGCCGGAGGCTTCGCCGCCGCCACTCGGGCCCCGCTCGATACGTCGGGCGATTGCCCGCGCGATCGGCGCACCGATGATCGTGATGGGGATCATCGTGAACAGCACGATCGGGATCAGCTCACCGGGTATGTGCACGAGCCGCCTCCGCTGCGTCGATGCCCGAGGTGGGCAGCGTGAATCGAATCTCGGTTCCGTCGCCCACCGTGCTGGCGGCGTGAACGCTCCCGTTATGCGCGAGCACGGTCTGGCGCGCGATCGCGAGCCCCAGCCCAGTGCCGCCCGGCTTGTGCGTCACGTACGGCTCCCAGATACGTGCCAGGCGCTCGGGCGGAATGCCGCACCCGGAATCCCGCACCGCGATAACGATACCGTCGTCACCGTTATTGCGCTCGCGGGCGACCGTGACGCCGATGCGTGCCGGCCGTTCGGGTCGCTCGGCGCGACCTGACCGACACGCGTCGACCGCGTTGAGCAGCACGTTCGAGAGCGCGCGCGCGAGTGCGTCGTGGTGACCACGAACCATGGGGACGTCGTCCTCGACCCGAACCTCCGCCTCGACGTCCGGCGGTACGGACACGCGTGTCGTATAGCGAACGAGCTCCGCGACGTCCACGTCCGCCGGCGGGCCCTCCGGCAAGCGTCCGAATTGCGAGAAGCTCCTGGCCATCTCCTCGAGGCGGCGCGACTCGGCGTCGAGGACGTCCACGACGTCGGCCAGCGAGTCCGGCGCCTCGCGGCGAAGCCGCGCGACGGCAAACCGGATGGGTGTGAGCGGGTTCTTGAGCTCGTGCGCCACTTGCCTCGCCGACTCCCGAAAGGCCCGCAGTCGTTCCGCCTCGATCTCGCGCGTGCGTGCGTCGCGTAGCTCACGTGCTACCGCCCGCATGCGCGAGCGCAGGACGGCAAACTCCGGCGCGCCTTTTCGCGGCGGCCCATCCGGGAGCTCTTCGCCGCGACCGAGCTTGTCGGTCCAGCCCACGAGCTCGTCGATCGGGCGACTGAGCTGGCGGCTGAGATGGCCCGCGACTCTCGATGAGATGGCGATGAGTACACCCACGGCAACGACTGCGACCAGAATGATGACCGGGACGGCGCGTCGCGCGACGAATCCGAACCGGCGAGCCTGTGTGAGCGACTCCTGGAGCTCGATCTCGTGCGCCCGAAGGGCCGCCCGATCCTGGGCCGACAGTGGCGCCCGTTGCGCTGCCGCGATCGCGCGCCCCCCGGTGGCGGCGGCCCGCTCCCAGGCGGAACTGCCACTGACCAGCGGCAGCGCCCTCGCGAACGACCCCCCCCACACGAGCGTGAGTACAATGGACGGGAGCGTCGCGAACAGCGTGAGAATGAGAAACAGGCGCGTCCGGAAGCCGACTGGACTCACTCGGGCTCCTTACGGCATGGCCAAGAAGGTGGTTTCGTAGAAGATACGCGGTGGCCGAACCGCGTGCCTCTACTCCATTCGCCCCTCGCCATGAAGTTCCATACGACTTACCTGACCTTCAACACCAAGCGGCGCCAGGAGATCATCGACATCACCGACGAGGTCGAGCAGTGTCGTGCCGCGGCCGGTATCGACGAGGGCATGGTCCTCGTGTCTGCCATGCACATCTCGGCGTCGGTGTTCGTGAACGACCACGAGCCGGGGCTCTGGAAGGACATCCTGGACTGGCTCGAGGGGCGGATCGCCCCGTGGTCGCCAGAAGACTATCGCCACAACAGCGGGACGGGGGAGGACAACGCCGCGGCGCACCTGCGATCCCTGACGGTGGGTCACGAGGTGATCGTCCCGGTCACCAAGGGCAAGCTCGATTTCGGACCGTGGCAGCGAGTCTTCTACGGGGAGTGGGACGGCCAGCGGCCGAAAAGGGTCATCATCAAGGCCATGGGGGAATAGCGACGGGGACGCGGACGGGCGGCGGAGGCGGGCCGCCGTCGCCCGCCGCCCGTCGTCCGTCCCCGGTCGCCCGTCGCCCGTCCCCCTTCTCCCTATTAGTTTTACGCGATTCCAGTTTCGGAGACTGATGGCGAACCTCTGGGCGCTTGCGCAGGTGTTTCGCCAGAGAGCTCGTGAGCACCCTGAGCGGGCCCTGGCGGTCGCAGGCGGGAGCAGGCAAACCTACGCGCAGGTCGACGCCAGATCCTCGGCGTTGGCGGCCGCCATGTCGGAGCTGGGAATCGGGGCCGGTGATCGCATCGCGATCATCCTGCCCAATCGACCGGAATGGATCGTCAGCCTACTGGCGTGTGCCAAGCTCGGCGCGATCGTCGTTCCGGTCAACCCGCGACTCAACTACCACGAGCTCAAGTATCAGCTGCGCCACGCGGAGGTGTCGGCCGCGGTCACGGCGGAGCAATACGACGGCATCGACTTCCTGCAGTATTTCGAGGACGTCATTGCCGAGCTCCCGGACCTGCAATATCTGGTCACGGTGGGAGACGAGGAGCTGTGGTACGACGACCGGATCTTCAGGTTCGAGGATCTCGTGTCGAGCGGGGAAGGGCGCCCGTACCCGGAGGCGTCGTCGGCCGGTGACGACTCCGATCTGGCGCTCCTGTATACGTCGGGCACGATGGGGAAGCCGAAGGGCGTTCGCCTCTCGCATCGAGCGGTCGTCGAGACCGCCGTGCGCACGGGGGACGCCATTGGGATGAGCGCCGCGGATCGCGTGCTGGTTGCGCTGCCGTTGTTCACGATCTTCGGTTTCGGCGTCGTGGTCGGCGGTCTGGCGGTCGGCGCGACGCTCGTGTTGCAGGAGGAGTTCAGCGCGCGTGACGCGCTTCGGCTCATCGAGTCCGAGCGTGTGACAGTCCTGCACGGCGTGCCGACGACGTTTCACCTGTTGTTGCGAGATGCCACGTTCGATCCATCACGGATGCGGTGGGTGAGAAGCGGGATCATTGCCGGAGGTTCGGTCTCCGAGGATCTCGTGCACCGCGTACGCGCCTGGTGTGACGTGGAGATCGCGTACGGGCTCACCGAGACGGGGCCGACGGTCGCCGTCACGCGGTGCTCGGACGCCGCGGACAAGCGCGTCACCACGGTGGGGCGGCCGCTCCCCGGCGTGGAGGTGAAAGCGGTAGACTTCGTCACCGGTGCGCTGCACGGCCCCGAGGCCGTCGGCGAGATCGCGGTGCGAGGTCCGAACGTCATGCTGGGCTACGCCCGCATGCCGGCCGAGACCCGGCGCTCGTTCACGCCGGAAGGGTTTTTTCTCACCGGTGATCTCGGCATCATCGATGAGGACGGATACGTGCGGATCGTCGGTCGCCGTCGCGAGACGATCCTGCGCGGGGGATATCAGATCTACCCGCGCGAGGTGGAGGACCAACTCCGCACGCATCCCGCTGTGGACGATGTCTGCGTGATCGGCGTTCCCCATGACATCCTGGGTGAGCTGGTGTGCGCGTGCATCGTAGCGGTCGAAGGCGCCGTCATCACGGGCGAAGAGATCAAGGAATTCGCGCGCGATACGGTGGCCGACTACAAGGTCCCCGATCTCGTTCGCTTCTTCGACGAGTTCCCGATGACCGGGAGCGGCAAGGTGAAGCGGCGAGAGCTCGAGCGCATGGTCGCGCTCGATCACACCGCCATCATAGGAAGTTCATGAACTCACGTCACCCGCGGCCGCCTCGCGCCCACGTCGCCCCGATTCACCGTGGGCCCCAGGCGATGCCCGCCGTGAGCGGCCCGATTCACACGCACGCGCCTAACGCCGCTCTCCTCATCGATTTCGACAACGTCACGATGGGGATCCGCTCCGACCTGCAGCAGGAGCTCCGCCACCTCCTCGGCTCCGAGATCATCAAGGGCAAGGTGGCCGTGCAGCGCGCCTACGCCGACTGGCGCCGCTACCCGCAGTACATCGTTCCGCTCGCCGAGTCGTCGATCGACATGATCATGGCGCCGGCGTACGGGTCGTCGAAGAAGAACGCCACCGATATCCGGCTCGCGGTGGACGCGATGGAGCTCGTCTTCACGCGCCCCGAGATCGGCACGTACATCCTGTTGTCCGGGGACTCCGACTTCGCGAGCCTCGTGACGAAGCTCAAGGAGTACGGCAAGTACGTCATCGGGGTCGGCATCCGCGAGTCGTCGAGCGACCTGCTCGTCATGAATTGCGACGAGTACTACAGCTACAACGCCCTCGCCGGCCTCGTGAAGGCGGGCGAGGAAGAAGTGGTGAAGTACGACCCGTGGGAGCTCGTCAGCGAGGCGATCAAGCGCATGGCGCAGAACGGCGACGTGATGCGCTCCGACCGCCTGAAGCAGGTCATGCAGGAGATCGACAATTCGTTCGACGAGAAGAACCTCGGCATCTCGAAGTTCTCGCGCTTCTGCCTCGAGGCCGCGCAGCGCGGTCTCATCTCGGTCAACAAGCTGGAGAACGGGCAGCTCGAGGTCGGGCTCCCGCGTGACACCGCCGCGCCGGCCGCGGATGCGAGCGCCCCGCGCGTGACGGCCACGACGGCCGACGAGAACGGTGCCCGCGAGCCTCGCGAGGGTCGCGAGGGTCGCGACGAGCGCGGACGACGCGGCCGGCGTGGCCGCGGACGCGGCCGCGAGGACCGCGGGCCCCGGCAGTTCACCGGACAGATGCCCATTCCCGCGACGGAAGTGGCCGAGGAGAGCACGGCGACTCCGCCGCACGGTGACCCGCTCGCGCACCCGCCTGCGGCGGCGCCGTCCGCGCCATCGAGTCGCCAGCCGGTCGCACCGGAGCCAGCGGCCACCGGCATCGGCGCCAGCGGCGAACGCCTAACGCGACAGGAAGCGTTCAGCCTCGTGGGGCGTGCCGTGGGCGCGCTCACGTCCGGCGACCGCGCCGTGAGCGCCACCAGCGTTCGGGAGAAGGCATTCGAGCTGCTCGGGCGTGACAGCGAGAGCTTGAGTGAGCGCAACTTCGTCCGCATCCTGAAGGACGCGCACGAGGCCGACGTCATCGACCTCCGGCGCCGTGGCGATGACTACGAGGTCGCGCCCGCGGCCCAGGCCGCGCCGGTTGCCGAGCAGTTGAATCGGGCGGCGGCGGCGATCGCGCCGGCGACCCGGCCGGAGACTCCGCCGCCGGTTCCGCGTGGCATGGGCCACCGAGGCGCCGGCACGCGCGCGCGCGGCCCCGTGAAAGGCGCCGCTGAACTGCCACCGGATCTCCTGCTCCTCGGAGTGGTGGAAGAAGCGCCGCCGGCCGCACCTCCACCGGCAACCGAGCCGGCGACTGCCGAACCGCCGGCGAAGGCCGAAACCTCGAGCCCTGCTCCCGCCGCCAAGCGGGCGCGAGGCAAGACGAAAGCGGCGAAGAAGGCCGCGACCAGGACGCCACGGGCCCCCGCGGCCGCCGCGGCTACGGGTGGTGGTGCTGCAACCGGTGAGTCGGCTCCCGGTACGCCGGCAGCGAAGTCGCGTCGAGGCACAAGCCGAGGCCGCGCCAAGAAGAAGACGGCTCCCGCGACGGTCGAGGCGTGACGTCGCGTCCGGCATCTCGTCGGCGCGCGCTCCCGATGGCGTTCTACGATCGCCCCACGGAGCGCGTCGCCCGCGAGCTGCTGGGCGCCGTCCTCGAGTGTACGACCGACGACGGCGTCGCAGCAGGACGAATCGTCGAGACCGAGGCATACCTCGGTCCCGACGACCCGGCGTGTCACGCGGTCGCCGGCCGCACCGAGCGCACGTGGCACCTGCACGGGCCGCCCGGAATCGCGTACGTCTACTTCATCTACGGCGCGCACTGGTGCTTCAACGCCGTCACGCGCGAGGAAGGACACGGCAGCGCCGTGCTGGTGCGCGCGCTCGAGCCCGTCGCTGGGCTCGAGCACATGCGCCGGCGTCGAGGGGCAGCGCGCGCGGACATTCAGCTGACGAACGGCCCCGGCAAGCTCTGTCAGGCGTTAGGCATCACCGGCACGCTCGATGGCGTTCGCCTCGACCGCACGCCGTTGCGCATTCTGGCCGGAACGCCGGTCGGAGACGACCACGTGGTCGTCACGCCGCGCATCGGGATCACACGAGCCGCGGACTGGCCGCTGCGCTGGTTCGAACAGGGGAACCCATACGTCTCGCTCGGCCGCCCCGGAGCGGCTCGTCCGCGGCGCCGCGCGCGCCGGCCGCTGTAGCGGACCGCACGTCGGGCCGAACGCAAGCGGGGCCGCGCTGTGAGGCGCGGCCCCGCTTGCTTAGCACGAGCGATGATCGAGGACTGCGTCCACTCAGTAGAGCTTCTCGATCGCGTCGACGAGGTTATAGCGAATCCCGCCCTCGAGCAGGTAGGTGTTCGCCTTCCCGTTGATCAGGAAGCGGTTGCGCGTCGCCATCGTGGACGCCTGAACGAAGAGGCCGAAGCGGCTCACATCGTACTGGCCGCCGAGCGTGAAGACGGGGGTCGTGCGGCTGCTCGCGTCGTTCACGCGGGTCAGGATGCTGTCCTGGCTCTCCGGCGACGTGAACGTGCCCATCGGCTCGACGTCGCGGATCGAGATGAGCGCGAAGCCGAGGCCCGCGTACGGGCGGAACGCGCCGTACTGCTTCGGGAACGCGAAGAGCTGGAGGTTGTACCGACGCGAATCCTTGATGTCGACGATCCGCGCACTGCCGGCGCTCGTGGGATCGAACACCGCGCCCTGCGTGTCGAAGAACGACTGCTCGACCGAGACGTACATCGCGATCTTCGTCCGCGTGATCATCCACTCGGCGCCCACGGACGGCGCGGAGATGTCCTCGGCGGCGGAGCCGAACAACGACACGCCGCCCTTCGCTCCCCAGTACCACGAGTCCGTGAACGTGCGGGCCTTGGGCGCCGCGGGCTGGGCGGTCTGGGCGGCGGCAACGGCGGGCAGGAGCACCATGCAGGCGAGTCCCGCGGTCAACGTCCGAATCGTTCGCATAACTGAGCCTCTGATGACGCGCGTGAAAGTCAGCGCCGTCCGTTCGGCGCGATGTGCCGGAGATCACCAAGGCGCGGCTATGGCCCGCGCCGACACGCGAATTCAGTTCAGAGACGAGAACTCCGTCGCTCGCGTCACGGGGGGCCGAACCTTGTGATGCGTGGCACACTCCCGCGGGATGTGAATGTGATGTGCGTCGTTAGGTGCTCGGAGGCGCGATGCCTATCCCGCGCGATGGTGCTCGGAGCTCAGACGATGCCGAGCTTCTTTCCGACAGTCTTGAACGCCGCGACGGCTTCATCGATGTCGGCTTTCGTATGCCCGGCCGAGAGCTGGCACCGCACCCGGGCCTGCCCCTGTGGCACGACCGGATAGCCAAAGCCGGTGACGAACACGCCCTGATCGAGCAGGAGATCACTCATCTGAATCGCGAGCGCCGTCTCGCCCACGATGATCGGCACGATGGGGGTCTCGCCCGGCAACGGCTTGAATCCCGCCTCCATGATCGCTTCGCGGAAATAGCGTGCGTTCTCGCGAAGAATCGCCACGCGTCCCGGGTGCTTCTCAATGAACTCGATCGCCGCCAGTGAGCTGCACGCAACCGTCGGCGGCAACGCGTTCGAGAAGAGCTGCGGGCGGGATCGCTGCGTGAGCACATCGGTGAGCGACTCCGCACCGGCCACGAACCCCCCGGCCGCGCCGCCCAGCGCCTTCCCTAACGTCGACGTAATGATGTCCACCTCGC
>DASURJ010000073.1:0-7248 GCA_036280115.1 Gemmatimonadaceae bacterium | reverse complement strand
GGGTGATCTCGGGCGACTACTTCCAGGCCATGGGGATCCCGCTGCTCTCCGGCCGAGGGTTCACGACGGCCGATACACCGGATGCGCCGCCCGTAGCGATCGTGAGCGACGCGTTCGCCCGGGCCGCATGGCCTAACGACGACCCGATCGGCAAGCGGTTCGCGGCCGGCAACGCGACGCGCGGCGGCGCGGTCACCGTCGTGGGCGTGGTGGGCGGCGTCCGCCACGTCACCCTCGATGCACCGCCAGGACCGGAGATGTATCGCCCGCTGGCGCAAACGCCGATGCCTATGGTCACGGTCGTCGTGAGGACGGCCGGTGACCCGCTCGCATTCGCGTCGCTCGCCCGCGACGTTATCCGCGGAATCGATCGCGACGTGCCGATCTCCGACGTACGCACCCTGGGTGAGGTACTGTCGGCGTCGGTCGCGCGGCCGAGGCTGGTGATGGCGCTGCTCCTGGCGTTCGCGGCCGTGGGCGTCGTCCTCGGCGCGGTCGGCGTCTACGGCGTGATCGCGTACGCAGTGGGCGAGCGTCGTCGCGAGATCGGCGTGCGCATTGCGTTAGGCGCCGAACCGCGGGCCGTGGCGGCGGCGGTCGTCTGGCACGGCGTGCGGTACGCGGCGATCGGCGTCGCCCTCGGAGTCGCCGGCGCGTTCGGCGCCACGCGCCTCATGCGCACGCTGCTGTTCGGTGTGAGCCCGACCGACCCGGTGACGTTCGTGGCGTTCTCGATGTTCCTGATCGGGATCGCGGCGCTCGCGAGCTACCTCCCAGCACGATCCGCGGCGCGGACGGACCCGATGGTCGCATTCCGGTCTGATTGACGCTCCGAGCCTCCGTTTCGGCCTTTTCCGCATCATCGTCGCTCTGACCGGGCCGCCCCGAGACGCATTGGGCGCATGAGGTGTATCCGCGTCCCTCGTTGCCGCGTTCGCCGTCGCCACACCCTCCGCGTCCGCCCGATGGCGCATTGCGATGAAACGATGCGTTAGGACTCTGACCCCCAATACGCTGTCCGAAAGCGAACGGTTCGTCCCGCGCGCGAACGAATGCACCCGACAATCAGTACTCTCCGTACACGTGTAACACGTTGCGGCACTGTCGCTTAGCCATAGTCCACCGAAGGCACGGATCTCGCCTTTCTGAGCCCGGCATCACCGGACAACTGGGCCTCAGACAGGCGACCATGCACACCGTCGTCGGCGACATCCGATTCGCGCTGCGATCGCTGTTCAAGCATCGCACGTTCTCCGCTGTCATCATCGCCACGCTCGCCCTCGGCATCGGCGCGAACACGGCGATCTTCAGCGTCGTGAACGCTGCGCTCCTCCGCCCGTTGCCTTTCCCCGACGCCGAGCGGCTCTATCTCATCTGGGGCGACAGGCCAGCGACCGAGTATCCGCAACTTCCGCTGTCCCTCCCGAACTTCATCGACGTGCGCGAGCGCGCGCGGTCGTTCGACGCGATGGCCGTGTGGACGTCGTTCGCCGATTCCCGCTTCAGCGTCACGGGGGGATGCACCGCGGCCGCCGAGTGCGAACCCGAGACCGTGCAGTACGCGGTCGCGTCCGCCAATCTCTTCTCGGTGCTCGGCGTGCGGCCCGAGGTGGGACGCGGGTTCGTGGCGGCCGAGGATGACCG
The DNA here is from genome assembly GCA_036280115.1 of Gemmatimonadaceae bacterium. Lineage (GTDB taxonomy): Bacteria > Gemmatimonadota > Gemmatimonadetes > Gemmatimonadales > Gemmatimonadaceae > JAJKIV01. The sequence goes on along the minus strand of DASURJ010000073.1, from coordinate 5,604 downwards.
GGCGACGGCGCGCGGAGTGATCGTGAGCCGGAGGCTGTGGGATCGCCGATTCCCGGGGCGGCGCAGCGTCGATGGCGCGACGATCATTCTCGACGGCATCGTGCGTGAGGTGGTCGGCGTCCTGCCCTCCTCGTTCGAGTTCGTCAATGCGCCGCGCGAGCCTGATGTCTGGCTCCCGCTCGGGCTGGACCCGTTCCGGGATCGCGTGTACGCGCGCGGCGCGAATGCGTTAGGCGTGCTCGCCAGGATCCGCCCTGGCGTGAACGCGGAGGCCGCGCAGCGCGAGCTCACGGCCATCGCGTCCGAGCTCGCGCGGGAGCAGCCGCGATTCAATCGCGACTGGACGCTTCGACTCATCGCGTTGCGCGAGCAGGCCGTCGGCGGCGTGCGTGACGGGCTGATCGTGTTGCTCGGCGCGGTAGCGCTCGTGCTGCTCATCGGGTGCGCGAACGTCGCGAACCTGCTGCTCGCCCGCGCGTCGTCCCGCCATCGCGAGATCGCCATCCGGTCGGCGCTGGGCGCGAGCCGGGGCCGCATCGCTGGCCAGCTGTTGACCGAGAGTCTCATCCTTTCGATCGTTGGCGGAGCCGTGGGGCTGCTCGTTGCCGCCTGGCTGGTGGAGCTGCCGGCGGTCGTGCCGCTTGCCGTGCCGAGCCCGTTCGTTCCGTATGCCGCGCGCCCGGAGCACGTGACGCTCGACGGCGTCGTCCTCGCGTTCACGCTCGGCGTGTCGGTGTTGACAGGGCTCTTGTTCGGCCTGGCCCCCGCCGTTCGCGCATCGCGACCGTCGCTCTCCGCGACCCTCGCCACGCGCGACCATACTGCCGGCGACCCGCGGCGGGTGCGCACGCGCCAGGCGCTCGTCATCGCCGAAGTCGCGGTGTCCCTCACCCTGCTGATCGGTGCGGGACTCCTCATCCGCAGCTTTGCGACTTTGCGTAGCGTCGATCCCGGCTTTCGCCCGGACAACGTCCTGACCATCGACCTGGACCTCCCTGCGCTGCGCTACCCGGACGGGCCGCGTCAGGCGCGGTTCTACGACGCGTTAGTCGAGCGGGTCGCGAAGGTGCCGTCGGTCGTTGCCGCTGGCGGCATCGAGCAGCTTCCGCTCTCGGGGCCACAACAGACGACCGACTTCCGTATCATGGGCGTCGCGCCTCCGAACCCTGGTGAGGAACCCGACGCGAGCTACGCGTCCGTCACGCCGGGCTACTTCGGTGCGATGTCGCTGGAGCTCACGCACGGCCGGCTCCTGGCGGCGTATGACGGAGCGGCGTCGCCGCGCGTCGCCGTCATCAATGAGACGATGGCGCGCCGCTTCTGGCCCAACGAGAACCCGATCGGCAAGCGGCTCGCCCTGAGCATCGAGTCGCTCCGGTTCGACCGGCCTAACGCGCCGCCGCGGCTCGACTTCGACGGCGCGGCGCGCGAGGTCGTCGGCGTCGTCGCCGACGTGCGGTCGTCGGCCATCGCGGACGCGCCGCTGCCGGCGGTCTACGTTCCGTTCTCGCAGCGGCCGGTGCGCACCCTGACACTCACGGTGCGCGCGGCGTGTCGCGTTGGGCCGCCACAGGCGGGGGGCGTAAGCGATGGCTGCGACCCGACGCGCCTCGTCGCGCCGATCCGCTCGGCGGTTCGCGCGCTCGACCCGGACCAGCCGCTCTCGGCCGTGACGACCATGCGTGACGTCGTGGCGGCATCGGTTCGGCAGCCGCGCGAGCGCACGACGCTGCTCTCCGCGTTCGCGGCGGTGGCTCTCGCGCTCGCGGCCATGGGGATCTATGGCGTGCTCTCCCACGCGGTGACGGAGCGTCGGCGCGAGATCGGCGTGCGCGTGGCGCTTGGCGCCCACAGCGGAGACGTCGTGCGAATGGTGGTGGTGAGCGCATTGCGCATGACGACTGTCGGTGTCGCACTCGGCCTCGCCGGTGGGCTGGCCGCGTCTCGGCTGCTCCGCTCGCTGCTGTACGGCGTGACCACGACGGATCTCACCACGTACATCGCCGCTCCGGTGCTGATCCTCGTGCTCACGCTCGCGGCGAGCTGGCTTCCGGCGCGGCGCGCCTCGAGGGTCGATCCCGCGATCGCGCTGCGGGATGCGTGAGCACATCGACGAGCGCGCGATTCGTCCCACACGAACGCTGGACGCCCCGGGGTATTGCGGCTCATCATCCGGAACGATGAGGGACGGTCATTCTGGCGTACCCTCGGATGGGCCTGTTCGCGAGGAAACGCCGGGTTGACCAGCGAAACGAGCGCACTTCAATCCGCCGCGGTGAAGCGGGGGCTCACGTACTTCGGTGCGTGGACGCTCGTCGCGCTCCTCACCACCGAACTGCAGTACCTTGCACAGCCGTCGGCGTCGGCACGCTCGTACTGGGGCATGGTGCGGCTCGCGCTCGCAAGCTGCTGGCTCTGGGCGGTCTTCACGCCAGTCATTCTCGCGTTGTCACGTCGCTTTCGCATCGACCGCGACGGCTGGCCGAGAACCGTGCCCCTTCATCTGGCCGCCGCGGCGTTGCTCACGCTCGTGGATGTCGCGTTGATGCGCGCAGTTGCTCCGGTGCTGAACCCGGACGCCCCGGCGGCTGAGTTGCCACTCTACGTCGCGTTCTCGCGTCAGCTCTTTCTGTACAGCGTCTGTTATTTCGTCATCGTCGCGCTGGGCCACGTGCGGTACTACGCGAGACTGTCGTACGAGAGAGACCTGCGCGCTGCGCAGCTGGAGGCGCAGCTCTCGTCGGCACGCCTGGCGGCGCTGCAGGGGCAGCTGCGGCCGCATTTTCTGTTCAACACGCTCAACATGATCGCGGAGCAGGTCTACACGGACCCTGCCGGTGCTGACGCCATGCTCACGCGGCTCGGTGTCCTCCTCCGATCGTCCTTCACGGACACCGACCGCGAGCTCGTTCCGCTCCGGCGCGAGCTCGAGCTGCTCCAGAGCTACGTGGACATCATGCAGGGCCGCTTTCGCGGGCGGCTCGAGTTCGAGCGCTCCGTCGATCCCCAGGCGCTCGATTCCCTCGTACCGAAGTTCGTGCTTCAGCCACTCGTCGAGAACGCGATCAAGCACGGCGTGGAACCACGCGAGGAGGGCGGTCTCGTGACCGTGGTGGCGCGCCGCGAGGGTGCGACCATCGTGCTCGAGGTTCGAGATACCGGTGACGGCCTCATAGGGAGCGTTCGTGAAGGGACGGGCGTGCGCAACACGCGCGAACGGCTACAGCATCTGTACGGGGTGGGGCGGCAGGAGTTCACGCTGACCTCGCCCGCGGACGGCGGAACGGTCGCCACGCTCGTCATCCCACACGAGACGGACGAGGGGCCGGCGCCCACCTATACCGCCCCCCGGATCGAGACGGCGACGACTGCGGGCGATGCGAGGCGCGTCGTGCCGGTCGTCGCGCCGGCCGCGGCGCGGCCAGGCGGTGCGGTCGTGAACTCGGCGCTGGGCCGCCAGGTGTCGTGACGACGTTGCGCGTCGTCATCGTCGACGACGAGGCGTTCGCGCGCCAGCGTCTCCGCCGCCTCCTCGGCGAGCAACCCGACGTCGAGGTCGTCGGGGAAGCGTCGAATGGTCGTGAGGCCGTCACACTCATCACGACCCACGATCCCGACGTGGTGCTGCTCGACGTCCAGATGCCGAGGGTGGATGGCTTCGGCGTTCTCCGCGCGCTCGATGGCCCCGCGCCGCTCGTGATCTTCGTGACGGCGTTCGACGAGCACGCGGTGGCGGCGTTCAACGTCCATGCGTTCGACTACATCCTGAAGCCCGTGGACCCGGCGCGCTTTGCCGACGCGATCGAGCGTGCGCGCACGCAGATCGCCCGGACCACGGCCGCCGAGCGGCATGCGAAGCTGGTGGCGTTTCTGGACACGTCGCCGGGTGGCGCGTCGCGCGGGACAATGGATCCCGCGGACATACCTAACGGCGGCCGCGGTCCGCGCGGCGCGATCGATCGGCTGCTCGTCAAGGACGAGGGGCGGATGTACTTCGTCCCGGTGAACGAGATCGACTGGATCGAGGCGTACGGCAACTACGCGCGCGTCCACACGGGCCCGCACACGCACCTGATTCGCGAGACGATGGCGACGCTCGAGCGCGCGCTCGACGTGCGGCGATTCGCGCGCATTCATCGCTCCACGATCGTGAACCTCGACCGGGTAAAGCAGATGGATCTCTGGGGATCGGGGGACTACATGGTGCGCCTCGCGGACGGGACACAGCTCAAGCTGAGCCGGTGGTATAGAGACCGGCTCGAAGCCCGGATGAAACCATAGGGCTGCGAGCTGGGAGGCCAGCTGGGAGCTGGCAGGCCAGCTGGGAGCTGGCAGGTTGCTAGCTGCAGCTCCGAGCTGGAGGGCTACCAAAAGCGGCTGGGTGCTGGCTGCCAAGCTCGCAGCCCGGCTCGCAGCCGGTAGCCTCAGGCCCCACGGTTATCCGGTCGGAACCGGGATCAGGGGCATTCGTCCCGCGCGATTGCACGATGTCATCCAGTCCTTCGCACGACGCGCCAATCGGGCGACAGTTCGCCGTCCATCAACCCCTACCTATGCTGCAGAGCGTTCATCGCGCCCTCGCTGGCGCCGTCGCATTCGCGCTTGCATTGCCACTCGCCGCCACGGCGCAGGGGCCGGTCCGCCGCTACGCCGTCCTCCCCGTTCCCGCGAAATATCCGACGATTCAAGCCGCCATCGATAGCGCGGTCCACGGCGACACCGTGCTCGTCGCAGCGGGGCGCTATTACGAGAACATTCGATTCAAGGGGAAGAACATCGTCGTTGCGAGCCAGTTCGCGCGGACCCGCAACGTCGCCGACATCGAGCGCACGATCATCGACGGGAGCCGGCCGTCGCATCCGGACACCGGGACCGTCGTGCGGTTCGTCAACCAGGAGGACACCACGGCCGTCCTCGAAGGGTTCACGATCACCGGCGGGACGGGCACCATCTGGCTCGACGCGAAGGACCTCGCGTACTTCCGCGAAGGCGGCGGCATCCTCTGCGAGCTCGCGTCGCCGACCATTCGCCACAACCACATCGTGAACAACGCCGCCGTCTCGACGGAGAAGAACGTGAAGGGCGACACGCTGTTGAGCGCCGGCGGCGGCGGCATCCGGTGCGGCTACTCGGAGCCGACGATCACGAACAACGTCATCCGCGGCAACCGCGGGCGCTACGGCGGCGGGATCGTCCTGTTCCACTCGGCGGGGTTCGTGCGCAATAACCTCATAGCCGACAACAGCGGCGGCGAGGACTTCGGCGGAGGCGGGCTCTGGCTCGTCGGTTCGCTGAGCTACCGGTTAGGCACGATCGTCGAACACAACACGATCGTGAACAATCATGTCACGGGTGCCGACTCGACCAACCCGCGCACGATGAAGGGGCGCGGCGGCGCGTTGATTACGGCCGCCACGAAGCTCACGTTGCGAAACAACATCATCTGGGGAAACAGACAGGCGGGAACGCAGGTGGGCTTCGCGCCGAGCAACCCGCCGGAGACGGCGAACAACCTCGTTCAGGGTGGGCTGCCTGGTGCGGGGAACTTCGACCAGGACCCGAAGTTCGCCGAGACGACGCGGTTCACGCTGGCGCCGGATTCTC
>DASURJ010000072.1:0-2751 GCA_036280115.1 Gemmatimonadaceae bacterium | reverse complement strand
GTCGGCGTCGTTGCGCCCGGCGCCTGTCATCAGCCGAACGCCGTGCGATCTCGCGGCCGCCTGTGCGCCCTCTCGCATCTTCACGAAGAAGGGATTCGTCTCGGTCTTCGTGATGAGTCCAATGACCGGCTGGGCCTGGGTCGCCGTCGGGTGAGCGACGAACAGGACAAGCAGGGTGACCAGGGTGAATAGGGCGAGCGTGAATCTCATGCGTTTCGCCTCGAAGCGTGGGCGGCGATAAAGTAGTCCGCGGCTCCGCTCCCCGCGACCGTCCACCTCCCCCGATGCCGTTGGCCTCCAGCCGGTCCCCCCGCGCCCGTGCGAACTGGTCTTGACGTTCCCGCGCGAGCGGCAGAGATATACTGAAGAATCTTCAGTATCATACTGAAACATCTTCGGTACCCGGGAGGCATCGTGGGCGAAACGGGGCTGGACCTCCTGCGCGGTACGCTCGACCTCCTGATCCTCAAGGCACTCGCGTGGCAACCGCTGCACGGGTATGCCGCCGCGAAGTGGGTGCGGGCAGCCAGCAAGGACACCCTGGAGATCGATGACCGCGCGCTCTACATCGCGCTCCACCGCCTGGAGTACCGAAAGCTCATCCGCGGCCGCTGGCAAGTCGCCGCGAGCGGCCGAAAGGCGAAGATCTACGAGCTCACACCGGCCGGACGCGCACGCCTCAAGGCAGACCTCTCTCAGTGGGAGCAGTACGTCCGCGCGATGGGGTACGTGTTGCGCGCGAACCCGTCGGAGCAGTCATGACCCGCGACGATTCCACTCCCAACCGCCCGGCACTCGAGATGCCGGTCACCAAGGACCGGATCGGCCGCGCCGTGGATGACGAGCTGACGTTTCATGTCGACGAGCGCATGAAGGAGCTGGTGGCGGCAGGCATCGCCCCCGACGACGCTCGCGCGCGGGCCGTCGCGGAGTTCGGTGACATCGAGTCAGCTCGGCGCGAGCTCCGTCGTATCGACGAGCTTGCGGCCCGGAGGTCGTGGCTCGCTGAGTCGACCACCGATCTCGCGACCGACGCGCGACGCGCGTTCCGCGCCCTCGTCCGTCGCCCAGGGTACGCCATCGCCGCCACCCTCACGCTGGCGCTCGGCATTGGGGCCAACGCGGCGATGTTCTCGCTCGTCGACCGGCTCTTGTTGAGCGCCCCGCCGCACATCCGTAACGCGGACGAGGTCGTACGGCTTCGCTTCGATGAGTCGCGGGTGCAGTCAGGGCGCATCATCTGGGTCGGATCTCCCTTTGCGTACTACCAGGCGCTCACCCGTGCGTCGCTTCAATTCGATGTCGCGGGGTCAACCACGCTCGCCCTGTCGCTCGGCGTTGGTGCCGACGCGCGCGCGGCAGCCGTCGCCGCAGTGACTCCCGGGTACTTCGCGCTGCTCGGCGTACGTCCGCTGCGTGGCCGCTTCCTCGCGGACGGTGACGGCGACGATGCGCGCTCCGTCGTCATCAGCCACGCGCTGTGGTCGCGCGACTTCGCGGGCGCCACCGATGTGATCGGACGCGAGCTCACGCTTGGCGTCGAGCAGTTCCGCGTCGTAGGCATCGCGCCGCCACGCTTCACAGGCGACGACATCGACCCGATCGACGCGTGGATCGCCCTTGGCCCAACCACACCCGGGCTCCCTCGAGGGTGGCGCGAGTCTCAGGGAGACCGCCGTCTCTCCCTGGTGGCGCGGCCGCGTCCAGGCGTCAGGCGAGAGGTGGTCGCCTCGGAAGCGACGCACCACTACCTCGCGGCTCGTGCCGGCACGGCGTTCGCCGACTCGACGGCCTACGTGCGGCTCACCGGGCTCGTGCCCGGCCGAGACAGCGACGGAACAATGACGCGCGAGTCACGGGTCGTGGTGTGGGTCCAGGGCGTGTCGCTCCTGGTCCTGCTGATCGCGATCGCGAACGTCGCGAACCTCCTCCTGCTCCGCGCCATCGACCGGCGTCGTGAAACCGCCGTTGCGATGGCGCTCGGCGTCAGCCGCGTGCGCCTCGTTCGCCATGTCCTTCTGGAAAGCGTGTTGTTAGGCAGCGCGGCCGCGCTCCTCGGTGCCGCGTTGGCGCACTGGTGCGGCCCGCTGTTCTCGAGCCTCGTGCTACCGGACGGGGCGGACACCGCAACGACGCTATGGCAGGAGGCCGGCGTAGTCGCGGCGCTCGCGATCGGGAGCGCACTCGCCCTGTCCGCCGTCCCGGCATGGCTGCAGCTCCGGACACCGGCGTACGACGTGCTTCGCAGCGGCACACGCGGTGCCAGCCGCCGGGGCAGTCGAGCGGGCGACGTGCTCGTCGTCATCCAGGTCGCGTGCGCCGTCATGTTGCTGGTCGGGTCCGGGCTCTTCGTGCGGAGCCTGCTTCGGTTGTCGGCGCTCGACCTGGGGTTCGAGGTCGAGCGGGTCCTGGCGGTGCAGATCGACCTGGGGCAGGCGCGTGCCGACAGCGCGGCCACCGAGCAGTTCATGCAGGCGGCCGAAGAGCGAGCGCGTGCCGTGCCCGGCGTTGTACAGACCGCCCGCAGCCTCACCGCCCCGTTCCGCGCGTCGATGGGCGCCCCGGTGTTTCTTCCTGGCCGCGACGAGCTGCCCGGCGTCGGCGAAGGCGGGCTCGGATATCCGTCGTTCTTCGCAGTCACGCCGAGCTTCTTCGAGACGATGGGGCTGGCGATTCTCCGGGGACGTGGCTTCGGCACCGCCGACGCGGCGACGGCACCCAGAGCGGTGATCGTCGATGCGACGATGGCCC
>DASURJ010000071.1:0-6249 GCA_036280115.1 Gemmatimonadaceae bacterium | reverse complement strand
GCGGCGGTAGGCTGCGGCCGGCTCGGTGGGGGTACCGACGCCGACGAGCAGAAGCCGCGCGGCTCGCCCGCCAGCGCCGTCGAGATGGAGCGTCTCGTCCCGGCCACCTTTGAAGTCTCCGCGCTCGAGGCTGCGCGTCAGCGCGCCGCCGAGCGCAATGTCCAGTTGGCCTAACTCCGAAGGCAGCTCCGTACCGGCCTGCAGCAGGATGCCGAGCAGCGGAGTACCGATGTCCGCAGCGTCGCCGTCGCGGAGGGCGAATGTGAGTGGCATTGCGTCGATGTGTGGGCGAAGAGGCGGGTAACCTATGAGTGGGCCATGGGCGCGGGCAAGCGCAGTCCGTTGCGACCGAGGCAATTCTCCGCACGGCTACGCAAGGCGGTCGGGCGGCTCGGCGCCCTCGAAGAAGGCGTCCAGGTTCGCGAGGACCCGGTCGCCCATGGCGACGCGCGACGCCGTCGTCGCGCTACCGATATGCGGGAGCAGGACGGCGCTGCGGACGCCCAGCAGGCGGTCGCTCACGTGCGGCTCACCCTCGTACACGTCGAGGCCAGCGGCGGCGAGCGTCCCGCGCTCGAGCGCATCGCACAGGGCGGGCTCGTCGATCAGTTCCCCTCGCGCCGTATTGACCAGGATCGCTCCGGGTCGCATGAGGGCGAGTCGCGGAGCGTCCATCAGGCGACGAGTCTCGGGGCGTGAAGGCGCATGCAGCGAAACGAAATCGCAGAGTGGCAGCATCTCCTCGAGCGACACGCAACGCGACGCGTTCGCGTCCGCGACGGCGTGTGCGTCGGGCGCACTGGGGTTGACGAACAGGACGCGCATCCCGAAGCCCCTGTGCGCTCGGCGCGCGACGGCTGCGCCGATGCGGCCGAACCCGACGATTCCGAGAACGCCGCCGTTCACCCGCGTGCCAAGCATGTGTGTAGGCCGCCAACCGCGCCACTGTCCGGCGCGCAGCTCGCGTTCCGCGTCGCTCGCGCGGCGCGCCGCTGCGAGCAGCAGGAGGATCGCAAGGTCGGCCGTGTCCTCGGTGAGCACGCCGGGCGTGTTCGTGACGACGACGCCGTTCGCGCGCGCGGCCGCGAGGTCGATTCGGTCGAAGCCGACACCGTAGTTGGCGACAATGCGCAGCTGACGTGGGCGGAGGGAGAACACGGTTTCCGGGACGTCGTCCACGACACTCGACACGATCGCGTCGAATGTTCGCGCGGCGTCGACGACGGCACCTGGCGGAACCGTCTCGTCACTCGGGTTGAGTGTGACCTCGTACCGCTCACGGAGCTGGCGTTCGGTCGCGTCGGGCAGCCTGCGCATCACGAACACTCGCGGTCGAGCGGCGGCCCGCTGACGCGTACTCACCGGTTCGTTGTGATTCGTCACGTTCCTCGTGGAGGTCAGCGGAGGGGCGTGCTCGCCCGATTGGAGGCCACGGCCGGTCGCCGCTCGCGACGCCACGTCGAGCGCACGAACGACGGGGCGAGCAGCAGCCCGATGAAGGTGACGGGAATGTACTGCACGAGTTGAATGAGCACGCCCGCCGCGAGCGCGCGGTTCCGGTCGAGCCCCGCGGACGTCGCGGCGAGCACGTAGAGCAGCTGGAATATGCCCACGTTCCCGGGGGTGAGCCGCACGAGAAGGCTCGCGTTCACGACGATCAGGGCGAGCAGCGACACGGGCCACGCGATGGGCAACGCGGCGGCGTGCGCCGCGACGTGGAACGTGGCCCATTGCCCGCCCCAGACGACCGACGACAACGCGAGCGCGGTCGCGAGGCGGCGGCCGGATGCGACGGTGGCGGCGGCCGAGGCGAGCTGACGCGCGTAACGAGCGATGGCGTCCAGGATGCGAACCGCCGTGCGCGCGCCCTCGTTATGCGGCTCCGGACGTCGGGCGTCGGCCGGCGCATGTGACGCTCGATGGCGCGTGCGTCGTGACACGAGCAGACCACAGACGACGATGGTCACCGCGAGCGCCACGACTGCCGCCAGCTTCCACCGCGCGAAGCGACCCGGCAAGGCGATGCCGAGCGCCAGCGCCCCGAACAGTGTCGCGAACAACGCGACGTCGGTAAAGCGCTCCACGACGAGCGCCGCGATCACGTCCGCGCTCGAGACCCGCGCGCGCCGCGTGGCGATGGCCACGCGTGCCGCGTCCCCGCCGCTCGCGACGAGCACGTTGTTGAGCGCCGCGCCAACGATGGTATCGCGAACGGCGGCAATCACCCCACGCGCGCCGATCGCCCCCAGCAACAACCCCCATCGCATTCCGCGCAGGGCGAGCGAGGCAAGATCGATCGCGATGGCCGCCGCGATGACTCCGGGATCTGCCTGACGCAGTGCCTGCTTCGTCGACGCCCAGTCGACGTGGCGCGCGAACATCACGAGCAACACGAGCGTGGCGGCCAGGAGCAGCGCGTGGAGCCACCGCCGCCTCCCGACGCGATCTCGCGTGCTGCCGTCAGCCGCCTCCACGTGTCACGACGCGATGCGCTGCTCGCCCAACACGTCCGCGTAGAGGTGTAACACGGACTCGGTGACTTGCGGCCACGCGAAGTCCAGCGCTCGCTGCCGCCCCGCGGCACCCAGGCGTTCGCGCAACGCGTCGTCATCGAGCACCTGCACGAGCGCGTCAGCGAGGCCGCGCACGCTCCCTACGGGGAACATGATCGCCTGACGACCGTGCGTCACGACGTGACTGAACCCGTCGATCTCCGAGCACACGATTGCCGTGCCGCACGCCATCGACTCGAGCAATGTGATGCCGAACGATCCCGTCGTCGTCGGACACGCATAGACGGCCGCGTTCGCGTAGTACGGCGGGCGGTCTTCGAATCTCGCCGCGCCCACGAAGATGACATCGTGATCGCCTTTCGCGAGGCGACGGTAGTAGCCGCGAAGCGGCCCATCTCCGACGACCACGAGCTGGGCGGGACGTCGTCGACTGCGAACCTTCCTGAACGCGTCGATGAGCATACCGAGACCATTGCGCGGATCGAATCGGCCGAGGAACAGGACCGAAGGCACATCGGGTCGGATGCAAGGTGGTCTGGGTGCATCGGGAGTGAAGAAGTCGACGTCCACCCCGTTGGGAATCACCCTCCAGTCGGCCTGAAAATACCGACCATGGCCGTTGATGACGGTGGGCGACACGGCCACGGCGGCGGCGAGTCGCGACATCCGGCGTCGGAAGAAGCGCCCGCCGAGCGTGTACGCCATCGAGTAGCCGAGATCCGCGTGGAACGTGCCGACGACGGGACATCTCGCCTCCTCGACCGCGAGCAGCGGCAGCGTGGGCGTCAGCGGTGCATGCACGTGAACGATGTCGTACCTGCCGGCCGCGAGCACCTCGCGCATCTGTCGGCGAAGCGACCGCCCCACCGTGATTCGCGCGAGCGACCCGTTGGAGTACACGGGCACACTCTGTCCGAATCGAATGACACCCGGTGACTCGGTCCCGTCGATCCGAGAGGTGATGATGTCGACGTGATGACCACGGGTGCGTGCTTCGCGAGCAAGATGGTGCACGTGCTCGCAGATGCCACCGAGATGCGGATAATAGAACTCGGTGACCTGCGCGATTCGGAACTTGTGCATGAAGAAACGGCCCGGGTCCGTGTCGTGAGTGGAACGCGCAAAAAGGTCGCCGGCTCGACAAGGAACTGTCGAGCACGCTCATGTGCTTGGGCGTCCATTCGCGCAGGATAGAGGCCGAAGGCGCCAAAACGTCGGTGAATCCGCGTTCGTCTGCTTCGTGAGGGGTCAGAGTCCTAACCCATCGATTCGCCGCAACGGCGAATCCTCAGGGCGCGTCGCATCGACCGGTGGCTCGGTGATATAATGGCCGCGGCTGCTAGAAGTCGAGAGAGATCTGCCGTTCGTCCGGTGGCACGGAGGTCTCAGACTCGACTGTGTCTGCCTGCGACTGCTCCGACGTGTCAGATTGCGACGGATTCGGGTCATGGCGATCGGCGACCGGTCGGTCCGGTGGCGAGGGCTCCGCGTCGGATCGCGGGGCCGGTCGAGGCACGGTGGCGGGGCGTTGCGCGAGCGAGACGTCGTCGGCGCTGAAGTCTGTGGGCGGCTCGGGGATCCGACGACTCGACGGTTGCTGCCGCCGCGCGTCGATGAGGTGATCCACCGCTCCCTTCGTCACACCCAGGCGTTCCGCGAGGCGCTGGCGGAGGCCGTGATACGGCTTGAACCCGCCGAGCATGTTGTAGACGAGCGCCGGGGTCACGTTTTCGTCGCGCGCCCAGTCAGTGATCTTCTCGGGCCAGAGGAGGATCTGGACGACGAGCGACGCGGGCATGGCCGGCAGCTCGGTGTGAACCCGGTAGAGGGCCTTCCGCTCCAGTGCGCTGAGGCCATCGCGGTCGCGCGACCGGGGCGGCGGAGGAAGTGATACCCCACCCGCCAGCTCTGCGCGGTCGCGCTCGAACATCGGTGACGACGATTCCATCCGAAGCTCCCTGCCTTCGGCGGCGAATCGGCATCGAACGGTTCACCTAACGCACCCTAACGCATCCTAACGCCTAAGCCGGCGCCGCCTGACCCCGAAAGTACAACGAAGCGTCGTTCCGCGCCATCGGCGGGCGGTTGGCTGGTTGTTAGGCGGGTGGCGGGTGTAGGTGTACTGGGCGGGGTAATATACCTCTTTGGAGGTATCATACCCTGCCGCCCAAGGGTGAGAGATCCCGGCTCCGGCGCGGCGGGCCGCGCCTTCGCACGGGACAACCGCGGCCAACCGTGAATGGGCTCAGCGCGCCTCCCGCAGCGGTGCGACGACCGGCAGGCTCAACGCTGGACGACTCGCATGCTCCCCGACGACCACGGGTGCGATGCGAACGCGGCAGTCGTGACTCCATGTCACGACTGCCGCGTCGATCGATCACTCGGTTGTACGAATACCCGGGACGAGACTCGAACTCGTAAGGCCCGAAGGCCGGGGGATTTTGAGTCCCCTGCGTCTACCAATTCCGCCACCCGGGCGCACACGCAATGTAGCCGCCCGGACGACGCCCCTCAACGCGACAACACGCTACCGCGGTGGCAGCGCCCCCTGCGGAGGTCGCCCAGGCGGCAGTCCTGGCCTCCTCTGTTGCCGCTGCTGACGCTGTTGGCGCATGTCCTCGAGCCGCCGACGCAGGTCGTCCTGGATCGCGAAGTACTGCGCGCGCTGCAGCGGTGTCATGAAGCCCGACAGCGCGCGCTGCTCCTGCTCGACGAGATCGAGGCGACGCCGCTGAATACGCAGTGCGTCGTCCAGCAACGTGGCTACCCTCTCCTGATTCGCCGAATCGCCCGCGAGCATCTCGGCGCGCAGCGCCATCCGAACCTGCCGCTCCTCGCGCAGCAGTCGCATCCGCTGGCTCTCGACGCGCTCGTTCACCTGACGGAGCTGGCGCATCTGGCCGTCGTTCAGATTGAGCCGCCGCCGGACCACCTCAGCGAGCCGCTCGCGAAACTGGCGGTCGAGCGCTGCGCCTGGCGCTGCGCCCTGCTCCGCCGGCCGGGCCGGCTGGCGATCCAGTCGCTGCCCCGCCAGCTCCGGCGCGGTAACCAGCAGTGACGCCAGCACAGCGCCGAGCTGAACGATGGCGGAGTGAATTCTCATTCGGAGTCTTCGCTGATGATGGGAAGCGCGGTCACCGGCGCGGGCTCGACCGACGGCGCGATGGGCGCACGGTCGATCTCGTCGAGCGCGCCGAGGAGTGCTTCGATGGAGGCGGGATCCAGGTCGTCCACGCCGCCACCAATCGAGAGCTGGGCTCTCTCGGTGTGTAGCCCGCGAGCGCCCGTCGATTCAGGTGCACCGGCCGACGAGCGATCGGGGGTGTCGACCCGCGCGCCCGCAATGGGAACGACTGTCATGGCCGAGTCCGGACTCGCGGGCGGAGCCACGCGGGCGGAGCTCCCACCGTCCCGAATCCGCTGTTGCACGGCGACCGAGAGACCGCCAACGGTGATCACCGCCAGCGCCGCAGCGATCCGCCAATCCATCCATCGTCGCGGACCGGCGCGGCGTGAATGCGCGGCGAGGGCGGCGGGCGGCGTCGGGAGCGCTGCTACGATGCGACGCGTGTCGATCGCCGGAGCATGGCCGAACGCGGCACGCACGAGCCGGAGCGTCTCGAGCTCCGACGCGCAGTCCGCGCACGCGGCGACGTGCCGCTCGACCTGAGCGCGCGTGGCCGGTTCGAGCGCGCCGCGTGCGAGCTCCGGGAGAAGCTCACGCATCTCGACGTTC
>DASURJ010000070.1:0-4632 GCA_036280115.1 Gemmatimonadaceae bacterium | reverse complement strand
CATGTTGAGGCGCATGGCCAGCGCGTTCCCGGCACTCGAGATCACACTGGTCGACCGCACGCGCGGATTCTTCAGTTATCTCGTGGTGGCATCCCCAGCGGCGGAGGCGACGCTCAGGCGCGAGTCCTGGCGCGCGCACCGGGCCCCTGGAACCCTCGTTGTCGCCGCCACGGATTTTTTCCGACTTCCGGAACCGGATCGCCGACGAATCGACCGACCCAACCCGCCCAACTTCACGCCGTACACCTTCGGCCGGAGCTGGCCGATGGTCGCAGGCTCCGCGTTCATCATCGACCGCGACGGCACGATCGTGCACGCGGGGGAACTCGACCGCGTTCACGAGCGGCAGTGGAGTGAGCTGATCGAGATCCTGCTGTCCCATCCGGCCGCGGAGCGCCGACCGTGAAATCACCGATTACCTTCCCGCGCCAGCCGCTCACGGCCGGCGCCCTGTTCCTCGCCGCCCTCGCCGTCCTCGCGACGGTGCTGGGCATCAACACACCGGGATCATCAGCCCCGTTTCGTGATCCGGAGCTCATCACCGGTACGCTGCCGAACGGCATGAAGTACTACCTGCGGCCGAACAGGGCACCGGCGCATCGGGCCGAGTTGCGCCTCGCCGTGAACGCGGGATCCGCGCTCGAGGACGACGACCAACAGGGCTTCGCGCATTTCCTCGAGCACATGGCGTTCAATGGGACGCGCCATTTCCCGAAGGGTTCCCTCATCGATTTCGTCGAGTCGACCGGAATGAGCTTCGGTGCGGACCTGAACGCATACACGAGCTTCGATGAAACGGTCTACATGCTGACCGTGCCGACGGACGACCGAACCGTGCTCGATAGCGGACTGACCGTGCTCGAGGACTGGGCGTCGGGCGGCATCCTGATCGATTCCGCCGACGTGGTGGCCGAACGCGGCGTGGTGCTGGGCGAGTGGCGCCTGCGGCTGCTCGACAGCGCGAACAAGGTCACGCGCGCACACTACGATACACTGCTGTTCGGCAATTCACGGTATCTCCGCCGGTTTCCGATCGGCCTGCCCAGGTTCCTGCGAAGTGCGAGCGCACCCGCCATCGCTCGGTTCTATCGCGATTGGTATCGACCGGATCTGATGTCGGTCATCGCCGTCGGGGACTTCGATCCCGCGTGGATGGAGTCGGAGATTCGTCGTCGGTTCGGCGCGATCCCCGCCGCCCGCACTCAGCGGCCGCGCCCCGATGCGCGCGTCGAGGACGCGCGTCGGGTGACGGTCGATGTCTATCACGGCGAGGTCGTTCCGCGAATCGATCTGCTCTGGCGAACGCCTGCACCACCGCGCGACGCAGTCGCTGCGTTTCGTGAGGAGCTCACGGACCGGTTGTTGACGCGCGCGCTCGCCGATGCGCTACTCGAGATCCGCCGGCGTCCATCGCGTGCGTTCGTGACGGCGGAGCCGCTGAGCGGCCGCATCGCCCGTCCGCTGCGCTTCACGGGCGTGACGCTGATCGCCTGGCCCGACAGCCTGGAGCGCGCACTCGGCGTCGTGCTTGGAGAAATGGAGCGCATCGCGCAACATGGACTCCCGGAACCGGCGCTCGCGTTCCAGAAGTCGGCGCTCGTGCGCCAGTTGGAAAGTGAGGCCGCCGGCTCTGCCGCGCGGTCGTCCCAGACGGTCGCGGCCGAGTACGTCGAGCACTTCCTCACGGGGGAAGGCGCGCTCGCCACCCCGACGCAGCGGCTCGCCCTCGCACGGCAACTGCTCCCGGCCATCACGAACGCGGTGGTCGCGCGCGAGGCGCGCCGCTGGCGCAAGCGTGATGCCCTGAAGGTGCTGGTGGCGTTCCCGCGGTTCGCGCGCGTGCGCCCCCCAACGCGGGAGAGCGTGCTCGCCGTCTTCGATTCCGTCGCGCGAACCCGTCTGGAGCCGGACCCCCCGCGCCCAGTGGCGGATGGCCCGCTCCTGGACACGCTTCCGGTTCCGGGACGGATCGTCGGCGAGACGATGCATCCGAATTCGGGGATCACGGAGTGGCGACTCGGCAACGGCGCGCGCGTGCTCTTCAAGCCGACGCCGAACAACCCGGATGAAGTGCTGATTCGGGCATGGAGCCCCGGCGGCTTCTCGCTGCTGCCGGACTCGCTGTTCTTCAGCACCGGGCGGATGGTCGCGCTCATGATGACGGAGGCGGCCGGACTCGGAAGCCGGGGGCGCAGCGACCTGCTGCGGCAGCTCGCGACCACGGGCGTCCGCGAGTTCAAGGTCGACATCGGGTATGCGGACGAATCGATCCAGCTCGGAGGCTCGCCCGCCGACCTGACAACGCTGTTCCAGATGCTGCACCTGCAGTTCACGGCGCCGCGGCTCGACACGGCATCGATCGCGAGCTGGCGAAGCATCGCGAAGTACACGGCTCGCCCGTTCTCACTCGATCACGCGCTCGATCAGGTGTTCGCGCGGGGCGAGCCGCGCATGCTGCCCGTGCAGACCGCGCTCGCCGATCTGGTGAAGATTCCCGAGGCGATGGCCGTGTATGAGGACCGGTTCGGCGATGCGGGTGACTTCACGTTCACCATCGTCGGCGCGGCCCCGGCAGCGAGCGTCAAACCGCTGGTCGAGCGATACCTCGCGAGTCTGCCAACCCGCCGGCGTGCCGCACGAGAGGCCCCCGTGGTGCCGGAAGTCGCACCCTTCGACCGCCGCGTTCGCGAGCGGTATGCGGTGGCGCAGGTTCCGCGGTCGGACATGTTGCTGGTCTACGACGGCGCGCTCGATGCTGAACCGGCGGAGTACCTGCGCGAGCGCGAGCGACTGCGGGTGGTGACGGGCGTGTTGAGCAAGCGGCTTCGCGAGCGGCTCCGGGAGCAGCTGGGTGCCACGTACAGCCCGCAGGTCACCTCGCGGACCTATCTGCTGCCGCCGGAGCACTTCCGCGTGTTCGTGCTCCTCAACACGGCGCCCGAGCGCATGGACGAGGTGACGCGGGAGACGTTCGCGATTCTCGACACGCTACGGTCCACCGGCGCGTCGGCGCTCGAGCTTGCGACTCGGCATCGGATCGAACAGCGGCGTCTCGAGGCGCAGCTCCAGGACAACCGTTTCTGGCTCCACACGATGGAGCTCTATGAGCGACTCGGTGTGCCACTCGACCGCGTGGCCCGGCCGCTGCCGGATCGGGAGCTGACGGGAGCAGAGTTCACGGCGGCAGCTCGCCGGCTGCTTCCGGCACGGACGTTCATCCAGCTCACAGCAATTCCTCGCGACAGTACGATCATCGAGGAGCCGTGACCGTGGCTCGGGTGGGCCTCGCACTTCGGCGGCGGCGCCAGGACTTTCCCGCCGGCGCTCATCGCCTGATCTGGTCCAGCAGGTACTCCACGGCCAGGCTGGTCGTGTTCCAGAGCTGGACGTCCGACGCGCTGCCGAAGCGCGTTGGGCGCAGCCGCCGACCCTCGATCCGATAGCTCCACAGCTCGGCCTCCGCGAACCCCGACGCCCGCACGGCGCGCCGAGTGCGCTCGAGCGCCGAGCGCAACGTAGCCACATAGCTCGCCGGAACGCCGGCGCGCAGCACGCCGCTCGCGTCCAGCGCCTGCTCGATCGCGGCGGCCAGGGCCATCTCGATGACGTTCACCTCGCGCCCCCACACCACGCGCGGCGAATGGTACCGGTCGCGCTCGAACCGCGACCACACGGCCGCCGGCGCGTACGCGTCGTTCGCCACCACGGGACCGAGGGTGTCGACGAACAGCCCGACGGGAAAGGGCCGCATCAGCACGTCGAAATCACGGAGCACGTCGGCTCGCGCTGCGCTGTCTGGCGGCATCGGCGCGGTCGCCAGCAGCATCCGCATGCCGACGTCCGTGCTGGCGACGCCGATGGGGCGACCTGACGCGTCGAGCGAGAGCGCGAGGAACACGAGCGAGTCCCGATCAGCGCGGGTCGTCGCGACCACGCGCTCCCAGTAGTGCCGTTCAGCCGCAGGCAGCGTCGCGAGCCGCCCGCGCACCCGGCTGCGCACCTGCTCGGGTCCGAGCGCCACGACGAAGTGTCGCACGCTCCCCGCCCAGGTCCGATGCGCCCGTCGCAGCGAATCCGGGAAGCGAATGAAGCGGGAAAGCAACGTCCCCGGCAACGTGCTGTCCGGCGCGGCCGCAGTTCCGGCGAGCGTGACCACATCTCCCGCGCCCGCGCGCACGAGTCCCAGCCGATCCAGCGCCGAGAGGATGTCGCCCATGGAGCGGAGCGCGAGCGGCATCCACACGACGTTCACGTCCATCGCGAATCGGCCGTTCGCATAGCCCGCGTCGCTGTCGCGCCAGCTCGACGAGCGCCAGCGCGCCGAGTCGAGACGGGCGAAGCCGCGGAGGTTCGTGGCGGAGGGGTCGCGCGCGTAGGGCATCGCCTGGCCCGCGACGAGCGCCAGCGCCTTTGCCAGCAGCGCGAGCCGTGTCGCCGGGGCACCCGGCTCGCGCTCGAGCAGGAAGGCGCGCTTCCGGTCGTCAGGCACTCGCGGGTCCCCGAGCCAGCGCGCGACGAGCACGGGGAACTGGATCTCGTCGTCGATCATGTGGTAGTTCTCGCGCACGCGGCGCTGCGTGCGCAGCACGGCGGCGGCGCGCGCGAGCAGCGAGTCGGCGGCGGCGCGGTGGC
>DASURJ010000069.1:0-7689 GCA_036280115.1 Gemmatimonadaceae bacterium | reverse complement strand
ACCGCAGGATGACGTACTTGAGGTCTCCCTGCTCGAACATTCGGCCGCCGCGGAACGGTCCGCCGCGTTTGCGTCCGGAGCCTGAGAACCAAGCCATGAAATCGGGGTCGAATCCCCATCCGCCGCGCCCGGCTCCGGGATGGTCGGTTCCGCACCAGAAGTTGCCTCGCCACATCCGTCGTATGCTCCGTTACGATATATCGGAAGATATATCGTCGACAACGATATATCGCAATACTCCGCTCGTAACTGGGCAAAATCCAGAACAGAGGGGTGAAACGGATGAGGGGATGAGGGGGATGAAGGGGATCCTCCCTCAGCACTCACGCGCCCTCGCGCCAGGGCCGTGAATTGATGGGAACTGCACTCACGTCGAGTGGCGCCCCGGCGGGCCGTTCCCCCTTCACTCACGGTTCCGGCGAGCGGAGCCTTGACCTGCGTGGGATGATGTCGCTCATCCCCTCATCCCCCTCATCCGTTCCCCCTCTCAGGTCTGAATGCCTGACGTGGCGCGAGACGCGTCCCTGCATCCGGCCGTTTCGGCGTCATCCGCGTCATCGCCGTTCCGACCGGCCCGCTACGCCGCGCCCCAGGCGCGCAAGGTGCTCTCCGCGGCCTTTCACGCGGCCGCTGCTGCCGCGTCCTCCGCGTTTGTCCGATGAAGCGACGCGAAGAAACGATGCGTTAGGACTCTGACCCCGAAGCAACCGAATCATCGCTCACGCCCGGCATCCGGAGCGAGCTCAGGGGTGCCTAACGGGCACGGCGCTTGCCCTTACTGCAGAGCCGTAGCGGGAACGGGGTCAGCGAAGCGAAAGCAACCTGAAGGAGGCAGCAATGTCGGACGATCTCCGCTCGAAAGGCGTTCAGAACCAGGTGACCGGTGCCGCGAAGGAAGCGGAAGGCAAGATCCGCGACGCAGCCGCCGATATCACCGGCGACACGAGCGAACAGCTGAAGGGCAAAGCCAAGACGGCCGAGGGCAAGATTCAGAAGAATCTCGGCAAAACACAGCAGGACGCCGACGACGCGGTGTGAGTCGCGTCTCAACTGCCCAATGCTGAACGGCCCCAGGATCTCTCCTGGGGCCGTCTGCTTTCGACCGATCGGACCTCACTCGTACCGCAACGCCTGAATCGGATCCAGACTCGCCGCGCGCCGCGCCGGCCACACGCCGAACACCACGCCGACCGCCGCGGAGAAGAGGAACGCCATCACCACCGCGGACGTCGAGATCTCCGTGCTCCACTGGAAGCTCCGCTGCAGCACGTACGCGGTGCCCGAGCCGACCAGAATCCCGACGATCCCGCCGAGGATGCACAGCACGATCGCCTCGATCAGGAACTGCGAGAGGATGTTGAATCGCGTCGCGCCCAGCGCCTTCCGCACGCCGATCTCGCGCGTGCGCTCGGTGACCGACACCAGCATGATGTTCATGATGCCGATGCCGCCCACCACGAGGCTCACCGTCGCGATCCCCGCGAGCAGCAAGCCGAACACGGCCGTCGTCTCGCCAAGCGTGTTCAGGAAATCGGACTGGTTGCGAATGTTGAAGTCATCCTCGCGGCCCGGGCGAAGCCGGTGCTCCCGGCGCAGCACCTTCTGAATCTCGGCCATGGCGAGCGGGATCTCGGCCTCACTCGCGGCGAGCACGTTGATGGATCGCAGGCGATCACTCCCGATTACCCGGAAGCGGGCCGTGTTGAGCGGAATGAGCACCTGTTCGTCCGGGTTGCCGAAGCCGCCTCCCTGACCCTTGCTCTTCAACACCCCGATGACCTCGAACTGAATGCCGCGAATCCGGACGTTCTGGCCGACGAGCGCGATGGGGTTGTCGAAGCCGAGGAGTTGCGCGACCGCCGGTCCAACGACCGCGACGCGTGCACGCGCGGCGTCGTGCCCCGGCGTGAACATCTTTCCAGCTTCGAGCTCGTACTTCCGGACCTCGAGGTAATTCGCCGTGGTGCCGACGATCGACGTGTTCGCGTTGCGGTTGTTGTACTGGATCTGGAGCTGGCGCTGCATCTCGGGTTGTACCGCAATGATGTGCGCCGCACGCTCTTCGATCGCCCTGGCGTCGTCCATCGTCATGCGCTGTGCGTCGCCGCTGCGCACGCCGCCCATGCCCCACGCCTGCCCGGGCATGACGGTGAGCAGCGTCGTCCCGAGCGCGGAGATGCGATCGCGGACCGCTTTCTGCGCGCCGTTGCCGAGCGCGATCATCGCGATGACCGCCGCCACGCCGATCACGATGCCGAGCATCGTGAGCACGGAGCGCAGCTTGTTGGCCCGAAGCGCGCCGAGGGCGACGCTGATAATCTCGCCGAAGAGCATGGTCGCGACTCGTTAGGGCCGGGCGGGCGCAGCCGCCCCCGGCCGCCCGCCGCCGCCACCACCGGGTCGCGGCATCCCGGGCATGCCACCCATGTTACGGATCCGGTCGTTCTGCGCTTCACGCCGCGCCTGCATGGCGGCCGCGGCAAGCAGTGCGACCTCCTCGCCTTCCTTGAGCCCGCTCACGACCTCGGTGTAGTCGAAGTTGCCGACGCCAAGGCGAACGATTCGCGGCGCGAACGTCCCGTTCTCGGCGACGAAGACGAGGCTGGGGCGTGCGCGTCGCGCCGAGAACTCGCCGGCCTGCACGGGTGTGGACACGCCGGCGCCGCGATCGGGTACGAAGCCGCGGTCACCCTGCGATGCGGCCGCAGCGTTCCCGGCCCCGCGCTGGGCGCGCTCGCGAGCGGCGCCGCCCTGTGGGGCCGTTGGGCCGTCGCCAGCCCGCTGGCGCTGTTCGCGCATGCGACACGCACCGGCGACCCGTCCGTCGACGCCCGCGGCCTCGTAGATCTTCTGAGACTCGGCCCGCATCTGCTGAAAGTCGATCTCACCGCTCTGTACGCGCGTCCTGAGCGCAGCCAGCTTCGCTTCGGCGTCGGGGTGCTTCGCGAACGCGGCGCGGATGGCCTCGCAGTCCGTGTCGCTCACCTCCGGCATCTGCCCTCGCTGACGTCCACCGGGCTGCTGACCCTGGTCGTCGTTCATCGCCAGCATCACGTCGCCGCGCGAAACGTTAGGCGTGCGGTTCGCCGCCATCCCACCGCCACCGCCGGGCCCGCCGCCCATGGACGCCATCTGCGCGCGGATCGACGCCTGAACCGAGTCCGGATCGAGTCCGAGCGCCGTCGCCGCGGTCGCGGCCTCGCGCACGGTGCGGACCGCGTCGTTCGGCACGGCGAGCACGTTGTCGCGACGATCGATGAGGATGGACACCTCACCGTTCATACCCGGCTTGAGCAGGCCCTCGAGGTTCGAGAGCGTCACGAGCACCGGGAACATCGTCACGCTCTGCTGCACCACCGCCTGCGGCTCGATCTTCTCGACGGCACCGCGGAACGGCCGGTCGGGGTAGGCATCCACCGTGACGCTGGCCCCGAGGCCCGGGCGAATGGTGCCGATGTCCGCTTCGGTGACGAGCGCGCGCACGCGGACCTGGTTGAGGTCAGCCATCTTCACGAGCGTCGTGCCGCCGCCGAGCGAGTTCGTGCCCGATGTGATGACCTGCCCGAGCGATACCGTCTTCTCGATGATCGTCCCCGCGATGGGGGCGCGCACCGTCGCGTCCTCGAGCCGCTGCTGCGCGAGGTCCAGATTCGTGCGCGCCCGAACGAGCTGCGCCTGCGCGTTGGCATAGTCGAGCGCTGCCGTCTCGTGTTCCTGCGCGGTGATGATGCGCGATTCGTAGAGGTCATCCGAGCGCTTCTTTTGCGCCTCGGACACCTGGAGTCGTGCCTCCGCTGCCCGGACGTCGGCGACCGCCTGGTCGTACTGGTTCTTCACGTCGCGCGTGTCGAGCTGCACGATGAGATCGCCCGGTTTGACGAGCGTACCGGTCTCCACCGGCATCGCGGTGATCTGCCCCGATGCCTTGGACTTCACCTCGACCACGTTGATCGGCTCCACCGCGCCGGTCGCGGATGCGTCGACGATAATGTCGCGCCGTTCGATGGCGGCGGTGGGGATGGGGACGTCCGCCGCCTTCTTCCCAGAGCAGGCGGCGAACGTCGCGGCGGCCGCCGCGAGGCCCAGCACGAGGGGTGTCGTGAAGCGTTTCAACGGAGTGAGCCTCGACGGGAATGCAGATGGTTCATGCAGTGCGGGACGGGGACACGCGGCCGGCGGTACCGACTCACATCTCCCGGCCCGTCAGGGTTTCGATCTGGGCCTTCGCCACGCGCGCGTCGAATCGCGCCTGAATGAGCGCGGCGCGCGCCTGGTTCAACGTCACCTGCGAGTTCAGCACGTCGAGGAATGTCGACGCGCCGAGCGAGTAACGGCGCTGCTGGACGCGGAGATCTTCTTCGGCCGCGGCAACGGAGGCGAGCTGGATCTGGATGCGCTGCTCCGCGGTGCGGAACGCGCTCAGATACTGCGTGAGCTGCTGCTGGGCGAGAAGGCGAGCGTCGCGGAGCTGCGCCTGCGCGTTGTCCTCCGCCACGCGCGACCGGACGATCTGTTCCTCGCGCGCTCCCTGATTGAAGAAGGGGAACTGCAAGGAGAAGCGCATCGTCTCGGAGTACGCGTAGCGGTTGTCGCCCCAGCCGAAGCGGCTGTCGAGACCATTGCCGCCGCGGTTGTAGCTCAGCGAGACCGTGGGCAGGTACCCCGTGAGCGAATTGCGAACGCCGGCCCGTGCTGCCGTCTGTGCCTCTTCGGCCTGCTGGACGGCCGGCCCGCGAAGCGCGAACGCCGCGATCTCCGCACTGTCGGCGCCTAGCGCCAGCGCCTCGGACGTATCACTCGGGCTCGCGGTCACGACGAACGGCGTCGCCACGAGCCGGGTAAGCGAAGCGTTGGCGACGCTCAGGTTGTTTCGGGCCTGAAGCAGCGCGAGCTGGGCGTTGCCGACCTGAATGACCGCACGGAGCGAGTCCGATTTCGTCGCGGCACCGGCGGCGACCTTGGCGCTCGCGGTCTTGAGCTGTTCGAGTGCCTGCTCGAGCTGTGCCTGCGCCGCGCTCTCGGATTCCCGCGCCGCCAGCACACCGTAGTACTGCTGCTTGACGTTGAGGGCGACGTTGTACTGCTGCAGCGTCTCGTTGGCTTCTGCCGCGGCAACGTTCGCTTTTGCGCTCTTCAGGTCGAAGAACCGGCTCCCGCCGTCGAACAGCTGCACGTTGAGGTTCATGCCGCTCGAGTAGCTCCACGTGGCACCGGTGAACGGGACGAGCTGGCCCTGGGAGTCGAAGCGGTCGCCGCCCTGCTTGCTCGCGCCGGTGCTGAAGCTGAGCGAGGGGATGAAGGCCAGGTAGGCGGTTCGGACCGCAGCGGCATTCGAGCGAACGGCGCCGGCCGCCTGCACGGCGCTGGGGGCGTTACGCTGGGCGAGGCGCACGGCCTCGTCGAGGGAAATCGGGCGTGCTACCGAATCGGCGCTCGCTTGAGCAGCGAGCGCCGTTGGGAACAGCAGAGCGAGGGCGACGGACTTCACTTCGAATTCTCCCGCTTGTCGTTAGGTCTGGGCTCCCGCAGGATGGCCTCGAAGCGCTCGCGCTGTTCCGGGGTGGTGAGCAGCGCGCGCATCTGCGCACGCGCGCGGAGGCGAATCGAATCCATCTGCGGCTTGATCGGCTTGAACAGCGAGTCGAACTGCCGGTGGCGATCATCGAGAATGCCGTCCCACGCGGTGCGCTGTTCGCTCGTGAGCTCGAGGCGATCGTACAGCAGCGCCCGCGAGCTGCGCGGATCGCGGCAGGTCGCGTCACGTCCCCACACCCGATCGGCGGTGAAGCCGAGTGCGCCTCCGACGAGAAAGGCACCGAGCAGGAACATCACGGCGAGTTGCTTGGAGTTCTGCATTGGCGCGGCTCTCAGTAGGAAATGATCGAGCGGAGAGTCGCGTCGCGCGTGCCGCGGCGGGGCTCGCCGGCAAGGGTGGGCCCGGCCACGGGGATGACGGACGCGGACTCCATCACCGCCTCGTACGCGATCCGCTCTTCCGACTCACGCTCCCGCACCAGGGCGGTGCCCACGAGCACCCCGGCGAGGACTGCCGCGGCGAGCCCGACGCGACCCCATCCGTGGAACGCCCTCCACCACTCGAGCGATTCGCCCGCCGTGGCAATGCGCTCCATGATGCGCGACTCGAGCGTGTCCCAGTACGACGCGTTCGCCGCCGGCGCCGCATAGACGTCGCGCAGCACTCGCGTCACTTCCTCGTCGCCCCACTCGGGGGGCGTCCCGCGTTCGATCTTCATAGCTCGCTCCGTACGGCACTCAGCGCCTGACGCAACCGCGCACGCGCGTGGTGCAGGTCCGACCGCGCGGTCCCCTCGGGAATCCCGAGCAGTCGGCCGATCTCGGCATGCTTGAACCCCTCGACATCGTGCAACACGATCACTGCCCGCTGACGCTCGTTCAGCGTCGTCAGCGCCTGCGTGAGCCGGCGCCGCAGCTCGGCGGATTCGGCCGGGTCACGGAACGGCGACGCGATGGTGTCCGCCAACGTGTCGGCGTCCCGGACCTTCTTGCGGCGCGTAATGTCGAGCGCCGCGTTCGCCACGATGCGATTCAACCACGCCCCGAACGCCTGGTCCGGCAGGAAGCGGTCGAGGGCGCGGAACGCATGCAGGAAACCCTCCTGCACCGCATCCTCGGCATCCTCGTGTGTGAGCACGATCGCCCGCGCGACCGCGTATGCCCTCCGCTGATGCAGACGCACGAGCGCCGCAAAAGACTCGGTATCACCGCGCTGGGCGGCAACGACGAGGCTATGCTCGCGCTCGCGCGCCGACGGTTCAGGCGTCGAGAGCACGGCGGTCGGGTAGGCGAGCGTCAATGCAAGCGTCACGGAGGCGGGTTGATTGTTCGCCTTCTAAACGCGCGGCTGGGGCGAAGCGTTGATCCCTCACGAGGTCACGTCCCCGGGGGACCGGCGGGGGAACCGGCCAGCCCAAGCGCTTCCGCGCGCTCACGCATGGCGTCGACGACGAACTGAATGTGCCAGTCGAGATCGACTCCGAGATCGGCGGCCCCGCTGACGACGTCGTCACGGTTCACGCCGCGCGCGAATGCCTTGTCTTTCATCTTCTTTCGCACCGACCGCGCGTCCACCTCATGGACGCTCTTCGACGGTCGCACGAGCGCCGTCGCGGTGACGAGACCAGTGAGCTCGTCCACCGCAAACAGCGCCTTGGCCATGCGTGTGACGCGCGGTACGCCGGAATACGACGCGTGCCCCAGGATCGCCTCGAGTACGTCCTCGGGATATCCCAGCTCGCGAAGCACGCGGACGCCCGCCGCCGGATGCTCCTCGGTGGGTGAATGCTGGTCGTTGGGCCACCGCTCGTAGTCGAAATCGTGCAGCAATCCCGCGAGTCCCCAGCGCTCCGCATCCTCACCGTAGTGGACAGCGTACGCGCGCATCGCCGCCTCGACTGCATACATATGCTTTCGGAGCGAATCGCTGGCGGTGTACTCGTGCATGAGGGCGAGCGCGGCCTCGCGGGACGGGAGCGCGGAAGTCGTCATCGAGCGGTGGTCGGGCCAGGGGTTGGACTGAAGGTCGGACAGCGGTACCCGTGCCCTAAGTTTACGGTCGCCGCCCCGCCGTCCAACCCCGCCCTGGCGGATCGGTTCCGGAGGGCGTCAGCGCGGTCCCGTGCCTCGAGCATCGAACACCGCGGCCACCCG
>DASURJ010000068.1:0-3677 GCA_036280115.1 Gemmatimonadaceae bacterium | reverse complement strand
ATGGGACGGATCATGGCGGATCGTTCATTGCGAGGGAGAGCGGGTCTCGCCATGGCCAGGGGATGAGGGGACTTCTCGTTCGGACATTGGCGTCCCGGGCGGCGGCTCCCATCTCATCTCCCGCTCGTTGGGCGAGGGCGCGTCCCCGGGTTCGGAGCGATCCGTTTCGGTCCGCCCCATCGGTGCAGATCCGCATCAGCCTTCACCGAGGCCGGCCCGCGTCGAGCGCCGCGCGCGCCGCGGATCCCGTCCGGCGCGCCTTGCGCTCGCCTCGACACGACCGCCACCGACTGCGCTCGCGAGCTGGATTCGTGTAATGCGATCGCACATGGCGAGTGGGATACACGTCACATGCGATCTGCCAGCGCACTCCGCGCCGGGCACCGCACGTCCGGCTCGATTACGCCAGGTCCACGTAGGGCGTCAACCGTTGAGAGTTCCCTGGCCGACTGCGGACGGGCCGCGCCGGCACGAACGTCTGAGTTACTCGCTTCTCGAACCACGTGCCGGTGAGCTTCAAGTACGGCGCTGAAGCCCTCGCGCTGCTCGGTCTCGCGTACGGCCTGATCAAGTGGGTCGGGCGGAGCCTCCGCTCGCTCGCGTCGGACACTCCGCGCGAGCAGAACCGCCTCGAGGCTCTCGCCGCATCCGTGGCGCCGGCGGCCGGCGGGGACATGCTCGTGCGACAGGGGCTGGTTTCGGCCGAGCAGCTCGAGAAGATGACGCCGCGAGAGCGCGCGTTCCTGCTCGCGACGGCGAGTCGCCAGCTCGGTACCACGTCGCGCGCTGCAGGCAGTGCGCCGGCGCCACCGCGCCCGGCCGGCAGCATGACGACGCCGGTCCAGACGCGCGCGGTGGGATCGCCGCCGTCACCGCCGTCGCCGCGACTCCACCTGATCACGCCGTCCCGCCCGCCGCTCGGGATGGCGGTGCACTGCCCCGGCTGCGGCGCACCGCTGGATCGGGAGGCGCTGCAGCGCTACGGGACCACCAGCTGCGGCCGGTGCAAACGTCCGGTGTCCGCGCACCTGCAGAAGGGTCGCCTAACGCTGATCATCGAGGAGACGGCCGAGGAAGCCGAGTACCGGAGGCGGATCGAGGACCGTTAGGCAGCGTACGGTTCGGAGCCGCACGACGCTGGCTAGACGCAGGTACTGGTAGCTGAACAGCCCGCGGTATGGTCCGGGACGCGCGAGCCGGTCGGAACGGCGATGACGCGGGAAGGGCCGAAACGGCCGGATGACGGCTCTACACCGACACCGCGTCGCGCGAGGTCGTGGTCTCTGGCATCCAGAACGGAGGGGGGGTACGGATGAGGGGATGAGGGGGATGATTGGGATCGCTCCCCGTCCGGGACGCGCCCTCTCTCCGGAGCCGTGAAGCGAGGGGGAACTGCTCCCGGGGCCGAGTGACATCCCGGGGAGCCGTTCCCCCTTCAGTCACGTCTTGGTGAGAGGAACCTTCACTCACTCGGCAGGATGTCGCTCATCCCCTCATCCCCCTCATCCGTTTCACCCCTCCGTTCTGGATGCCTGACGTGGCGCGAGACGCGTCCCCGCATCCGGCCGTTTCCGCGTCATCCGCGTCATCGCAGTTCCGACCCGGCCCGCCACGCCGCACCCTCGCGCGAAAGCCGCGTCCACGCAATGGCAACGGCAGTCGTCGACTTGCGGTCAGACGACGGACGCGAGCTTCTCGAAGCAGCCGATCCAGCCATAGCGGTGGCCCGCGCGCTCCGGCTCTGTGGCAAGTCCCTCGTGCGTTAGGACCACCTCGGTCTCGCTACCGCGTTCGAAGAACTCCACCGTTACGATGGAGTCGCTCGAGACTTCCTTCTCCTGCCACGCCCACGTGATGACGAGTCGCCGCGGCGCTTCGATCTCGCGGTACTCGCCGCCCACCTTGTGCAACTGGCCGTCGTTGCCGCGCATCTCGATGCGATAGCGGCCGCCGACCCGAAAGTCGACGCTCGCGCTTTCCACGATGGCGTTCTCCGGCGCATGCCAGCGCTTCAGCGCATCCGCGGACGTCCACGCGTCGAAGACGCGCTGCCGCGGCGCGGCGAACGTGCGGCGGATTTCGAGCGCAACGGCCGCCGGGGTTGGCGCGGACGCGGCGTTAGGCATGGGGGATCCTCCTCCGTGAGAGTGGCGTCGAGATAGGTCGCGAGGCGGTCGAAACTCGCCTCCCAGAAGCTCCGGTATCGGTCGATCCAGCCCGCCGCGTCACGCAGCGGCGTCGCCACGAGGCGACACCGCCGCACCCGCCCTTCCCGCGTGACCGTGGCGAGCCCCGCCCGCTCGAGCACCCGGAGGTGCTTCGAGACCGCGGGCAACGTCATGTCGAACCCGCCGGCGATCTCCTTGATGGTGCGGTCGCCGGTGGCCAGCTGGGCGAGGATGGCCCGCCTGGTTCTGTCGGCCAGGGCGCCGAAGGCGGCGTCGAGGGCATCGCGTGAGTAAACCATGTGGTTTACTGTTCGACCCGGCTCACGGCCTGTCAAGTACCTGACGCCGTGCTGCCGGTGCGTGGACGGTCAGCTCGGAAGTCGGCCCGCCACGACCTCGGCGATGTCGTACACCGGCACGTCCGAACCCAGCGACTTGGCGCCGTCCGAGATCATCGTCATGCAGAACGGGCACGCGACCGCGAGCGCGTCCGCGCCCGTGGCGAGCAGCTCTTCCGTGCGTTCCACGTTGATCCGCTTCCCTTGCCGCTCCTCCATCCACATCCGCCCACCGCCGGCCCCGCAGCACAACCCGCGGCTCCGGGTACGACGTGGCTCCGCGAGCGTCATGACCGGAAGCGCGCGACGCAGCGTCTCGCGCGGGGCGTCGTAGACGTCGTTGTAGCGACCGAGGTAGCAGCTATCGTGGTACGCGACGACCAGCCGCTTTCCGTCCTCGGTATCGAGCGGAACACGCCCGTCCTCGAGCAGGCGCTCGATGTACGTCGAGTGATGGATCACCTCGTAATTTCCGCCCAGCTGCGGGTACTCGTTGCCGATCTGGTGAAAGCAGTGGGGGCACGTGGTGACGATCGTCGTCACCTCGTATCGGTCGAGCGTCTCGATGGCCTGCCGAGCGAGCATCTGGTACAGATACTCGTTCCCCATTCGGCGCGCCGGGTCGCCGTTGCACGACTCCTCCTGGCCGAGGATCGCGAACCGGATCCCGGCGGACTTCAGGATGCGCGCGAACGCGACCGCGATCTTCTTCGCCCGGTCGTCGAACGATCCCATGCACCCGACCCAGAAGAGCACGTCCGGCCGCTCGCCGCGTTCGACCCACTCGGCCATCGTGACGACACCCAGGCCATCGGCCCAGCGACCGCGATCGGCCGGCTGGAACGCCCACGGCGCGCCGTTGCGCTCGAGGGACTCGAACGCCGGCTGGATTTCCTCAGGGAAGCGCGACTCCGTGAGGACGAGGTTTCGCCGGAGCTGGTTGATCACATCGAGCTGATCGATCGACACCGGGCACTCCTGCACGCACGCTCGGCACGACGTGCACTGCCAGAGCTCCTCCTCGGTGATGTAGTTGTCGAGGAGCCGGTTGGCCTGAATGCCCCCGAGCGTGGCCGTTCCCGCGTCCGCACCTTCGCCAGCGGCAAGCGCAGGCGTCGCCAGCTCGGATCGATCCCGAACGACGAGGGGCGCGAGCTCCATCGTTCGCTGG
>DASURJ010000067.1:0-3506 GCA_036280115.1 Gemmatimonadaceae bacterium | reverse complement strand
GCGGTCTACGCCGTTAGGCAACCGCAGGTGGGCGGGCTCGACGGGTTGTTCGATCGTATCGAGCCATCGACGCTTGCCCTGCTCCCGGACTTTGGCGACTGGGGAACGGCACTCTCGATCTTCGTGATCCCTCTGACGGTGCAGTGGTGGTCGGTGTGGTATCCCGGTGCCGAACCGGGCGGTGGCAGCTACATCGCCCAGCGCATGCTCGCGGCACGCTCGGAGAAGGACGCGCTCGGCGGGACGCTGCTCTTCAACTTCGCGCACTACGCCCTCCGGCCGTGGCCGTGGATCATCGTCGCGCTCGCGTCGATCCTCGTCTTCCCCACGCTCGATGACATTCGCCGCGCGTTCCCCTACGTCGACCCGTCCCTTGTCGGCAACGACCTCGCGTATCCGGCGATGCTCACGTTCCTGCCTGCCGGCCTCCTCGGGCTCATGGTCGCCGGGCTGCTCGCGGCGTACGTGTCCACGATCTCGACGCACCTCAACTGGGGGACGTCGTACATCGTGCACGATTTCTACCGGCGCTTCATGCGTCCCGGCCGCGACGAGCGGCACTATGTCATGGTGGGGCGCCTCGTGACCGCGGCGCTCATGGTCCTCGCGGGAGCACTGACGTTCGTGCTCGAGACCGCGCAGCAGAGCTTCAACCTCCTGCTCTCGATCGGGGCGGGGACGGGGCTCATCTACCTCCTGCGCTGGTACTGGTGGCGCATCAACGCGTGGAGCGAGATCGCGGCGATGGTGAGTTCGTTCGCGGTGGCGGTCGCGTTCGCCATCGCGAACCGAACTGGGGCGACGATTGCGCCTCATGTGTCGCTGCTGGTAACGATCGCCGTCACGACTGTGGTGTGGGTCGCTGCGACGTTCGCCACCGCGCCCACCGATCGCTCTACGCTGGTCGCGTTCTACCGACTCGTCCGGCCCGCCGGTCCTGGCTGGGCGCCGGTGCGGCAGGAAGCCGCGATCGATGCATCGCCCGACAGCATCGCATTCGCGCTGCTCGCATGGGTCCTCGGCTGCTTCGCCGTATATGCGGCCCTGTTCGGCGCGGGCAGCTTCCTCTACGGCCGCACGGCGCAGGCGGTCGCGTGGACCGTGGTGTTCGTCGTGGCGGCGGCCGGGCTGCTGCGCGTCCGCAAATCCACGTTGGGGTAGCGGTCGAATGGCTCGCTCCATGCGCCAGCCTCCAGCGATGCCTGGTGGCGACGCCTGAAAGCTCACGACCAACGATTGACATCGATGAAGGCTGTTGTCCTTGCGCGTGGCCTGGGCACGCGCATGCGCAAGGCGGATGGCGGCGCGTCCATCGACGCGCACCAGGCCGCCGTCGCCGACCAGGGGATCAAGGCGATGATTCCGATCGGCCGGCCGTTTCTCGATTACGTCCTGAGCGCGCTTGCGGACGGCGGCATCACGGACGTCGTTCTGGTGATTGGTCCCGAGCATCACACCATCCGTGAGTATTACGAGCGCCCGGGGCTTCTCGACCGGTTGCGTGTGAGCTTCGCCATCCAGGAACGTCCGAGCGGCACCGCCAACGCGGTCCTGGCAGCGGAGCGTGTGGTGGGCGACGATCCGTTTCTCGTCATGAACGCGGACAATTACTACCCGGTCGAGGCGTACGCCGCGCTGCGCGAGCTCGGCGAGCCCGGGCTCGCGGCGTTCGGTCGCGACGCGTTGCTCGCCGACGGACGCATCGACGCCGAACGGATCATGCGGTTCGCCTTGCTCGACATCGGGCAGGACGGCTATCTCCGGCGGCTTGTCGAGAAGCCCGACGAGGCCACTGCGCGCGCGATGGGCGACGTGGCGTTCGTGAGCATGAACCTCTGGCGCTTCGACCGTCGCATCTTCGAGCCGTGCCGGACCGTGCCGGTCTCGGCCAGGGGCGAGTTCGAGGTTCCAGTAGCGGTGCAACACGCGATGGATGCATATGGAATGCGATTCCGCGCGGTGCCGATTCACGCGCCCGTCCTCGATCTCTCCAGCCGGGGGGACATCGCGGCGGTGGCGGAGGGGCTTGCAGGCGTCGATGTCAGACTTTGAGCGGGGAGGGTCGGTGTTGCGCGACGTGTCGGGGGCGGGGCACGCACTCGAGGAGCGTCTCGGGCTCTCGGGGATGTCGGAGGCCGAGGTCGCGCGAAAGTCGCGGCTCTTCGCGCGCGCGACGGCGGCGCTCGCGAAGCGGCAGACGTTGCGGCTCTGGGTGCCCGGCCGAATCGAGTTCCTCGGCAAGCACACCGACTACGCGGGAGGCCGGAGCCTCATCTGCGCCGTGGAGCGCGGCATTGCGGTGGTCGCTTCGCCGCGGGATGGCCGCACGGTTCGCATCACCGATGCGGTGACCGGCGAACACGTGGACCTCGAGCTGAACGCGGCACTCACGCCGGCGCCAGGGAGCTGGACGAACTACGCGATCACCGTCGTACGCAGAATCGCGCGCAACTTTCCCGGACCGCTTCGCGGCGCGGAGATCGCGTTCGCGAGTGATCTGCCGCCTGCCGCCGGGCTCAGTAGCTCGAGCGCGCTCGTCGTTTCGCTCTTCCTCGCCATCGCCGATCTCAATGCGCTCGGCGCGCACGAGGAGTACCGGCGCGCCATCACGAGCGCGGACGACCTCGCCGGCTACCTGGGTGCCGTGGAGAACGGCGCCGCGTACCGTACGCTCAGTGGCGATCGCGGTGTGGGGACGTTCAGTGGAAGCCAGGACCAGACGGCGATTCTCTGCTCGCGCTTGGGCGCGCTGGTGCAGTACTCGTTTGCCCCGGTGCGGTTCGAGCGGACCGTCCCGCTCCCGGACGATCATGTCTTCGTGATTGGCGCGAGCGGCGTGCTCGCCGAGAAGACCGGGGCGGCGCTGGAGCTGTACAATCGTCAGGCGAGGCGGGTGTACGCGCTCCTCGACCGCTGGCGTGCCGCGACGGGCCGGACCGACGAGACGCTCGGCGCGGTGCTGGACTCGAGCCCCGACGCGCTCGAGCGGCTGCGGGCGATCGTGCGTGATCCGGCGCTCCAGGGAGTCGCGAACGACGTCTTCGACCAGACGGACCTGGTCACGCGCCTCGATCAGTTCGCGACGGAATCGCGCGAGATCATCCCGGCGGCCGGGGATACGCTGGAGGCGGGGGATCTCGCGACGTTAGGCGATCTGGTGGACCGCTCGCAGCGCGGGGCGGAGCTCCTGCTCGGCAACCAGGTACCCGAAACCTTCCACCTCGCTCGCTCGGCGCGCTCGTTAGGTGCGGTCGCGGCGTCGGCGTTCGGCGCGGGGTTTGGCGGGAGCGTCTGGGCGCTCGTCAGGCGGAGCGAAGCGCAGCACTTTGCGGATTGTTGGCTCGACAGCTACGCTGCGTCGTTCCCGGAGCAGGCGACGCGGGCCACATTCTTTCTGACGGGAGCTGGACCGGCGGCGATGAGATTATAGGCGAAAGGTGATCGGGTACGGGGGCTGCTGAGCTGGAAGGCTAGCTGGGAGCTGGCGGGCTGCTAGCTGCAGCTCC
>DASURJ010000066.1:0-4750 GCA_036280115.1 Gemmatimonadaceae bacterium | reverse complement strand
GATCGGACGCATCGAAGCACCGGCGCAGCTCCAGGCGTCCGCCGGAAGTGAAGCACGCGTCCGGGTCGAGTATCGAATCGAGTACTTCAACACGTCGCTGCGCCGCGCGGCTCGCGAGACGGCGACGTGGCAGGCCGTGCTCGAGCGCACCGACACCGGCTGGCGCGTGCTGTCCATTCGGTAAACCGAACCACCCGCACATCTCGAGGGAATCGCATGCATCGCGTTGTCGCCGTATTGGCCGCGCTCACGTTGTGGTTGCCGTTTCCGTTGCACGCCCAGAGCTTGCGCTCGCGCGTGTCGGACCTGTTTCGATTCGGCGAGTGCGGCGAGGCGCTCTGCCTCCAGGTCAACGCGGCGGTTCACGGGCTGCATTACGTGCCTTCGGCATCCGCGGCGACTGGTGCGGTGCTGGAGTTCTTCACCGACGCGATCGCGAACAGTGCGTCGAACATTCCCATCAGCTCGTCGTCGGGCGGGGTGAGCTTCTCGTTCCGCGGCGGCGCCCCGGTGACGACGGCCGTGTCGTCGGGCCCCATCTTCGCCGAGCGCGCGCAAACGCTCGGTCGGGGGCGGCTGCTGACGGGCGCCAATGTGACGGCGGTGAGCTTCGCGACCTTTCGCGGGCTTCCGCTCGATCAGCTCATCTTCAACTTCCCGCATCAGAACGTGGGCAGTCCGGTCTACGGCGACCCGGAGCTCGAGAACGACGTGATTCAGGTGCGCGCGCGCGTGAACCTCGACCTGTTCGTCACGACCGCGTTCCTCAATTACGGACTGCTCGAGAACGTCGACGTCGGTGTCGCGATTCCCCTCGTGCGAACGTCGCTGTCGGGGACGAGCACGGGCGAGGTGCTGCCGTTCGGCCCGGAGACGCCGCACTTCTTCGGGACGCAGCAGTCGCCGTCGTTATCGGCGACGGGGTCGACGCAGGGGTCGAGCGTGGGACTCGGCGACATCGCGGCACGGGTCAAGGTCGCGCTGGTACAGGGCGACTCGTCCGGGCTCTCGTTCTTCGGGGACGTGAGGCTACCAACGGGCGATGAGGAGGAGCTTCGGGGCGCCGGCGATTGGTCGCTGCGTGCGCTCGGCGTGTATTCGGCGCGGCGCGGCGGGTTCTCTCCGCACGTGAACGCGGGGGCGCTCATTCGCGGCGATACGCGACAGAACCACGCGCTGCTGGCGACGTTAGGCTTCGATCAGCTCCTGTCCCCGTCGATCACGCTGGCGGTGGATGCGATCGGGGAGTACCAGCTCGGCGACAACGAAACGGATATTCCGCCTCCGGTCGAGATCGCGGCCCCGTTTCCACGCACGGTCATGCGCACGAACCTCCCCGACGCGAAGGATCACACGGTCCGTGGCGCGATCGGCGTGAAGTACTCGCGGCCGGGTGGGCTCGCCGCGCTGATCAACGCGCTCGTGCCGATTCGCCACGGCAGCTTGCAGCCGCGGGTCGCGTGGACGGCAGGCCTGGAGTACAGCTTTTAGGCGCCGCGGCAATGAGGGCGCGGCGGCCGCGAGGTCCGACCGTGGAGCCGATGGTCGAGAGCCAATCTCCAGTCGTCAGGCGACGGGCTCGCGCTCGGCACCGGCACGGCTTTCGGCGTCGACGCCGGCTCGGCCCCGTCGAATGATCCGGCCAACGACGTACACCGGCCTGGCCTTCACCTGCTCGTACACCCGCCCCACGTACTCGCCGATCACGCCCAGGAAGAACAGGTTCACGCCCGAAAGAAACGTGATGACGAGCAGGGTCGCCGTGAAGCCTCGCGGTTGCTGCGAGAGGAAGAACTTGGCGAACACCTGGTAGATCGCGAACAGCGCCGAAAGGCCGACGGCGAGCGCGCCGACGACCGTCGCCGCGCGGAGCGGCACCGTCGAGAAGGAGAAGATGCCGTCGAACGCGAGCCCCATGAGCTTCGTGAGGCTGTACTTGCTCGTACCGCCGAACCGTTCCGCCCGGTTGACCGTAATGCCGACCTGCTGATACCCGACCCACGCGCGTAGTCCGCGCAGATACCGATGGCGTTCGGGCAGAGAGCGCAACTGGTCCACGACGCGGCGCGAGAGCAGCGCGAAATCTCCAGCGTCGAGCGGGAGGTGTAGCTTGGACATGCGCGAGAGGAGCCGGTAGAACATGTGATAGCTCATCCGCAGCCAGCGTGCCTCCTTGCGGTTTGCGCGCTTCGCGTACACGACGTCGTACCCCTCGTGATACTTGTCGAGAAACTGGGGCACGACTTCTGGGGGGTCCTGCAGGTCTGCATCCATCACGACCGTCACGTCGCCGGTCACGTGGTCCAGCGCCGCCGAGATGGCCGCCTGATGCCCGAAGTTGCGTGAGAGGGCCACGACGACGATGCGATGGTCTCGCCGAGCTGCCTCCTCGAGCATCTCGAGCGTGCGGTCGCGGCTTCCGTCATCGACGAGGACGATCTCGTGGGGCCCTCCCGGCAGCGCATCGAGCACCGCGGTGGTTCGGCGCAGGAGCTCCGGAAGGGTCTCCTCCTCGTTATAGACGGGCAGCGCCAGTGAGACGCGCGGCGGTACCCTCACGAGCGTTTCGGCCTCCCCTTGAAATACACGAAGTGCCAGAGGTCCATCCTGATCATTCCGACGGTGAACGGTTCATCGACGACTGGCACAAAATACTCGCAAAACATCGCCCGCCACTCGTCGAGCGGCCGTGCGAACTTACCTCGATCCCACCTGGCGAGCCGCTGTGCGACGGACGGCTCTGGTGGAATGACGAGCTCGATAATGTGAACATGGCCGGTGTCGGTGAGTAGCGTCCCCAGGTGCGACAACACGTGACGTGTGCCCGCATCGTCCAGGTGGTGCAGGAGGCTGTTGACGAGGATGAAATCGAATCGGCCGACCCGGTCGACGGCGTAGGTCGTGACGTCGGCGATCACGAAGGGACGGCGGAATCGCCGGCGCGCGTACTCTATGTATGCGGGATTCTTGTCGAGGCCAAGATAGTCGACCTGCATGAAATGTGCGGTATTCGTGCCCGGCCCGCAGCCGACGTCGAGGATGCGCCGCACGGCGCGCAGGTCGTTGTGTGCGAGCACCGGCGCGAGCTTCTTCTCGGCGAACGGCGCCATCCAGAGCCGATACACCGACGCGTGTTCCAGCACGCGATCCGCCAACGCCTTGATCATTCGCTTCCCTGGCCGACAAGGTGACGCGGGCGCCGACGGATGCTCGGGTGACGTCAGGCGCGTCGTGGTACGGTAGAATAACTGGTGTTCACGCGGGGCTCGTGGCGCCCGGCCAATGGTAAGAATGGTAAGGAAGGCGTTCGAATCCGCGAGGTTGTCGTGCCGGCCGTTGTCACGCCCTCTGCAACCGACGAAACTTGGGACGGTCCCACCATTCCGTGAACGAGGAGAACCGATGATCCGGTACGCGCTCGCCGTCCTTCCCGCGTCGATCGTGCTCGCCGCCCCCGCCACCGCTCAGGCGCCCGTCCACCGTTCGGCGTATCACGACTACCGCGTCGTCACCGTCGTGGACAGCCTCGAGAACCCGTGGTCGATGGCGTTCCTTCCCAACGGCGACATGCTCGTGACCGAGCGGCCGGGCCGGTTGCGTATTGTGCGGAACGGGAAGCTGCTCCCGCAACCGGTTGCCGGCGTACCGGCCGTGCGCCAGGGCGGTCAGGGCGGCCTGCTCGACGTCGTGCTGCACCCCTCGTTCGCGACGAACCGACTCGTGTATCTCAGCTACGCGAAGGCGAGTGCGGACACGATGGAGGGCACCACCGCTGTGGCACGCGCGCGGTTCGAGAACGATCGCCTCACGAACGTCCAGGAGATCTTCGAGGCGAAGGTATGGTCACGGGGCCGCGGGCACCACGGCAGCCGGCTGGCATTCGACCGTAACGGTTTCCTGTTCGTGACGCTCGGCGACCGGCAAGTCCCGCCGTCGGGGAATCTCGAGGCGCACCCCGCGCAGGATCTGTCCAACCACTTCGGGACGATCGTACGGCTGCATGACGACGGTCGCGTTCCGGCCGACAATCCTTTCGCCAACCGCGAGGGGGCGCTGCCGGAGATCTGGTCGTACGGGCATCGCAACGTGCAGGGCTTCGCGATGCACCCGGAGAGCGGCGACATCTGGGCGACGGAACACGGACCCCAGGGCGGCGATGAGCTGAACCTGATCCAGCCGGGCAAGAATTACGGATGGCCGGTGGTGGGCTACGGCGTGAACTACCGCTCCGGCGCCGCCATTCACAGCGGGACGATGAAGGAAGGGATGGAGCCGCCGGTGCACGTCTGGGTGCCGTCGATCGCAACGTCCGGGCTGCTCGTCTACACGGGCGACAAGTTCCCGGGATGGCGCGGGAACCTGTTCGTGGGCGGGATGGCGGGTGAAGTGCTGGCGCGCCTAACGCTCGACGGCAGGCGCGTGATGAGCGAGGAGAAGCTCGTGCAGCGCATGGGCCGCATTCGTGACGTGCGCCAGGGACTGGACGGCTACATCTACCTGGCCATCGACAACCGACAGGGCGGGAAGACGCCCATCCTGAGGCTGGAGCCGGTGGACAGGAACTGAAGCGAGCTGTGATACCTCAGGGTACCACAGCCGGCTTCCCGATCTGGTACTCCTTCGGCGGCTCCTCGCCACGCAGGTTCTTCACGAAATAGTCCCAGCGGCGACGCATGATGTACGGGCCGTCCTGACCGAAGCCGTGTCGCGCGTGTGGCAGCATGATGAGGTCGAAGTCCTTGTTCGCCTT
>DASURJ010000065.1:0-2244 GCA_036280115.1 Gemmatimonadaceae bacterium | reverse complement strand
GTCTGCACGCGCAACCCGGACGACTCGTTGAGCATCATGGTGATGTCGCCCGGCGTCATGCGGAGCTTTTCCTCGACCTCCTCCTGCGCGAGCGCTTCGACGCGCAGCGGCTCGTCCTCGATGCGCCGGCCGCTTCGTGCGGCGGACACGACGATGCCGGAGAGCTCCGCGGCGAGAGCCGTCAACTCGATGGCGATGGTCGTATCACTTCGCGGGCGAAGCGCGACGGTTACCGTCTCCGGCTCGAAGCCGATCTTGGCCGCGACGATGTCGTGAATACCGGGCGTGAGATGCAACTGGGCTCGGCCGGCGCGATCGGTGTGGGCTCCAACGCGTCCACTGCGAACGCGCGCACCCTCTACTGGTAGTGTGTCCTGGCGAACTTCGACGGTGATCGAGGCCAGGCTATCGCCGGGCGGCACGCCCTGGCCGAGTGCCGGTGCGGCTGGAACGACCTGGAGCGGAAGGCTGGCGACGAGAATCCAGCGTCGGATGGGCATGCCGCGGTTGTCGAATGAGCGTCCGTGCGTATTGCACCGTCTCCTTTGGCAGTCTGAAGATAGTCAGACACCTGCCGCGCTCGCAGTCGCGGGGGCGCTCCTCGAAAACGTGGCGGGAGAGCGCCCAGGTGTTACATTGGTAACGCCCCTCCCGCGACCATCACCATTCGCCACGCTGAGGCGAGGGTCGCCCGAGCCGCCTTTCGTTGACATTCCTACCGGCGGGTTTGTCGTCACCGGGAAGCAGTCCGAATCTGACCAGCAGACGGGCGGGCACCGCCATGACCGTCACGCAGGACAGTCTACGCGAGTTGTTCTTCACGCAGTCGCTCGACGGGTTCCTCATCATGATGATCGATGAGCCCGTCGAGTGGAGCGACGCGTGTGACAAGGACGCGGTGCTCGAGTACGTCTTTCATCACCAGCGAGTCACCATCGCCAACGAGGCATTCGCGCGTCACTACCAGCGCCCGCTGTGGCAGATGATCGGCATGACACCCGCCGACTTCTTCGCGCATGACATCGAGAGCGGGAAGGCGGCGTGGCGCGCCATGTTCGATCAGGGGCACCTGCACGTCGAGACGGAGGAGCGCCGAAAGGATGGCACCCCGTTACGGATCGAAGGTCATTACATGTGCGTCTGCGACGATCGTCGCCGAATCACCGGTCACCTGGGCATCCAGCGCGACATCACCGACCGACACCTCGCTGCCGCCGAAATCTCTCGGTCCCGCGAAGAGCTCCGCGCGCTCTCTGCGCATCTCGAGTCCGTGCGTGAGGACGAGCGGACCCGAATCGCCCGCGAGCTGCACGACGAGCTCGGTCAGGCGCTCACGGGTGTCAAGCTGGACGTCGCGTGGCTGGGTCGCCGTCTGAAACGTCATGTCTCCTCCGAGATCGCCAGCCGGTATCGCAGCCTCCTCGAGCGTCTCGATGAGGTCATGGTCTCGGTGCAGCGCATCGTGACCGAGCTTCGTCCCAGCGTGCTCGACCACCTCGGGCTGCCGGATGCCGTCGAGTGGGTATCGCACGAGTTCGCGGCACGCACCGGTCTCGAGCTGGATTTGCTCATCGAGGTCAGCGGTGGCTCCGCGCCCGACTCGGTGGCATCGGCGGTCTTCCGGATGCTCCAGGAAGCGTTGACCAACGTCGCCCGACATGCTGGCGCGCGGCATCTCAAGGTGGCACTGCGCCAGAACGCGACATTCCTGTCCCTCGAGGTGAGTGACGACGGACGAGGCATCACGGCGGCTGAGCTGAGCGGCCCACGCTCACTCGGGCTGATCGGGCTTCGCGAACGGGCGCGGGCGTGCGGCGGCACGCTCGAGATTCGAGGTCTTCCGGAGCAGGGAACGACGGTGTCGCTGCACCTGCCGCTGTCGGCGCTGGCGTTGGCGTGATGATCCGTCTCCTCATCGCCGACGACCATCCCATCGTCCGTGCCGGCCTCCGGCAAATCGCCGAGGAGGATCGTGGCATTTCGGTCACAGCCGAGGCGGCGAACGGAGACGAGGCGCTCGCCGCGCTCAACAAGGTCGCGGTCGATGTGGTGCTGCTCGACATCTCGATGCCCGGGCTGCCGTTCACCGATACGCTGCACCGCCTCCGCGAGGATCATCCGAGTGTGCGCGTCCTCGTCCTCAGCACACACCCGGAGGATCAGTGGGCCGTGCGGGCCCTTCGCGCTGGCGCTGCCGGCTACCTGACGAAGGACCACTCGCCGGAACAGCTGCTCGACGCCGTT
>DASURJ010000064.1:0-3014 GCA_036280115.1 Gemmatimonadaceae bacterium | reverse complement strand
CGACCGAACGCGCGAGATCGGCGTTCGGAAGGCACTCGGTGCGACGCGTGGCGACATCATGCTGCAGTTTCTCATCGAGGCCGCCACACTCACGGGGATCGGCGGTGCGATCGGCATTGCGATCGGACTCGGCATGGGCGGTCTCGTCACGCGGCTCATGAGCGTCGACGCCGCGCCACCGGTGGGGCTCACGGTCGTCGCCGTCACGGTGTCCGTCGGCATCGGAGTCGTCTTCGGGCTGCTGCCCGCGCAGCGCGCCGCCCGGCTCGATCCGGTGGAAGCGCTGAGATACGAGTAGTAGCTTCCCCGAATGTCCGAAACCCAAGAGATCGCCGTACTCGCCATCGCGGCGCACCGGGATGACGTGGAGCTGACGTGCGGCGGGACGCTCGCCAAGCTCGCCGCCCGCGGATATCGCACGGGGATTCTCGACCTCACCGAAGGCGAGATGGGGACGCGCGGCTCGGCTGCATTGCGCGCACAGGAAGCCGAACGCGCCGCGGCGGTGCTCGGGGTGTCGGTGCGCGAGAACCTTGGCCTTCCAGATGCCGGGATCGTCAATACGCCTGAAACACGACGCGCACTCGTGCGCGTGCTCCGGCGGCTTCGCCCGGGAATCGTCATCGCCCCGGCACAACAGGGTCGGCATCCCGACCACCGCATCTCGTCGGAACTGATTCGCGACGCCTGCTTCCTGTCCGGTCTGGCGAAGGTCGAGCCCGACCTGCCGAAGCACCGGCCTCGTAAGGTTCTCCACTGCCTGTCGTACCGCGAGGATTACACGCGACCCACGTTCGTCGTGGACATCTCGGCGGAGTTCGACAGGAAGCTCGAGGCGATCCGCTGCTATGGCTCCCAATTCGACGGCGTGACACAGGCCGGCGAGGTGTACCCGAACGGCGACCCGCTGTACGAGATCGTGCGCCACCAGGCGGCGCACTACGGCTCGCTCATCCGCACACGGTATGGGGAGCCCTATTTCACCACCGAGACGATGCGCGTTGACGACATCACCGCGCTGGAGGTGTCGACGTTTTGACCGCTCCGACCGATTCGACCGCGCCGGTGTCCTACGGGTCTTACCTGGCGCTCGATGAGCTGCTCACACTTCAGCGCCAGCGGGCCGTGCCCGAGCACCCCGACGAGCTGCTGTTCATTGTCGTGCATCAGGCGAGCGAGCTGTGGTTCAAGTGCATGTTGCACGAGATGGATCACCTCATCGATGCCATGGAACGTGGTGCGGTGATGTACGCTGTGCTCGCGGTGCGGCGACTGAACGCGCTCGTGCAGATCGTCGCCGCGCAGCTGGCGGCGCTCGAGACGCTCCCGCCGCAGCACTTCGCGCAGTTCCGCGGATATCTGGGGAGCTCGAGCGGGTCGCAGAGTGCCCAGTTCCGCGCGCTCGAGGCGGCGTCGGGCACGCGCGACCAGCACTTCATGCACGTGATTCAGGAACACGGCGACATTCCGCCGCTCGTGCAGCGCGCGCTCGCACGACCAACACTCGAGCAGCTGTTCGAGCGACTTGTCGAGCGTGAGGGCGCGACGCTCGAGTCGCTGTACACCGGACCGGCGCCTACCCCGCTGTTTCTGCTCGCCGAAGGGTTGTTGGAATACGACTCGGGGTTCGCTCGCTGGCGCTTCCTGCACGTACAGCTCGTCGAGCGGATCATCGGTCCCGATACCGGCGGGACGGGTGGGACGTTAGGCGCCAGGTACCTGCAGCGTACGGTCTCACAACGGTTCCTGCCGCGGCTCTGGGCGGTCCGGGCCAAGTTCTTCGGCGGGCCGCGCGCCGGCGAGCCGGCCGCGCGGTGATCCGCGACATCAGCATCGCGCTGCGCGAAGGCACGCCCGAGTGGCCGGGCGACACACCGTTCGCGTGTCGATGGGCGTCGCAGATCGCCAAGGGAGAGAGTGTCAACGTCTCGGCGGTGATCGGGAGCCCGCACGTCGGGACGCACGCTGACGCGCCACTTCACGTGCGCGACGGGTGGCCGGGCTCTCACGAGCTGCCGCTGGACGCGTTCCTCGGCCCCGCCGCCGTGGTGGACGTCAGCACGCTGTCGGGGGTAATCGAAGCCGACGCCCTTGCGTTCGATCCGGCGCTGCAGGGACAACGG
This sequence comes from Gemmatimonadaceae bacterium, assembly GCA_036280115.1. GTDB lineage: Bacteria > Gemmatimonadota > Gemmatimonadetes > Gemmatimonadales > Gemmatimonadaceae > JAJKIV01. Next base: position 891 of record DASURJ010000064.1, on the reverse strand, counting down.
TTGCTGCTGCGCACCGGACGGTCCGTTGCCGGCGGCCAGTTCCCCGCGGAGTGGCCGACGCTCAGCGAGGCGTGCGTCCGCGAGCTGCTCGGTCGAGGGCTCCGTCTGCTCGGCGTGGACGCCCCGTCGGTGGATCCACGCGAGAGCAAGACGCTCCCGGTGCATCACATGCTGTTTTCGGGGAATGCGTACATTCTCGAGAACCTCGACCTGCGCCGCGTGCCACAGGGGTCGTACGAGCTCATTGCGCTCCCGCAGAAGCTGATGGCACTCGACGCGGCGCCGGTGCGCGCGGTGCTGCGCGACACCAAGAGCTGACCGCGCTGGTGCCGCCGACGAACGACTTCGCCATTCGCGCCGACGGGCTCACGCGCGACTTCGGGGCCGTGCGCGCGCTCGACTCGCTCACGCTCGACGTGCCGAAAGGCGTCGTGTTCGGCTTTCTCGGGCCTAACGGGGCGGGCAAGACGACAGCGATCCGCGCGTTTCTCGGGCTCATTGACCCCACCGCCGGGCGCGCGGAAGTGCTCGGATTCGACACGAAGCGCGACGGGACCGCGATTCGTACGCGATGCGGCGCGCTTCTCGAGCACCCAGGGCTCTACGAGCGGCTCAGTGCCGCGGACAATCTCGAGTTCTACGCGCGCGCCTGGCACACGCCGCGTCGCGAGCGGCGGGAGCGCATTCGCGAGTTGCTGACGCGCTTCGGCCTCTGGGACCGGCGCGATGACATGGTAGGCACGTGGAGCCGCGGGATGAAGCAGAAGCTCGGCGTCGCGCGAGCGGTACTCCACCGGCCGGCCCTCGTCTTTCTCGACGAGCCGACGTCCGGCCACGACCCCGTCGCCACCGCAGGGCTGCGTGAGGATCTCGCGGCGCTGGCCGCGCAGG
>DASURJ010000063.1:0-4644 GCA_036280115.1 Gemmatimonadaceae bacterium | reverse complement strand
AACGGAGCGGAGAAGGAGATGGCCATCCTGTCGTATATACTCTACTTAACCAAGTAGTAGAATACTGGTCGATCCGTCTCGTGTCAATCGACGGGAGGTCGCTCGCGCCGGTCGGATAACTCCCCACACGCAACCCGTCGTCTCCCTGACACATGCGGTCCACTCGACGGCGTACCATGGAGACAAGTCATTAACAGCCGAGCAGAGCATGTCCTCCATCATCACCGTCCCCGAACCGACCGCCCCGGCGGGTGATGGTCAGGCACCGACCGACAACCGAGCGAGCCACGACTTCACGGTCGCGCTGAGCCTCGGGTCCGATTTCCGCCAGACGGTTGACTTCGGCCTCCCCGGTGTGGCGCCGCTCACGATCGACGAGCCACCGCCGATGGGTGCGGGTGCGGGGCCGAACCCCGCGCGACTCCTGGCGAGTGCGGTCGGGAGCTGTCTCGCGGCGAGCCTGACGTTTTGCATGCGCAAAGCCCGGCTCGACGTGCGCGGAGTGGAGACGACTGTGAGGGGGGCGTTCGAGCGGAACGACCGTGGGCGGCTCCGGATCGCGAGCCTCCACGTAAAGCTCGAGCCGATCGTCCCGGAGGACCAGCACGATCGGGTGCCGCGCTGCCTCGCCTTGTTCGAGGAGTTCTGCGTCGTTACGGCGAGCGTCCGGCGCGGAGTGCCGACGACCGTGGAGGTGGTACCGACAGCGCCGGCCTGACGCAGCGGGGTCGCATCTCGCCACCCTCGTCCCATCCGGAGTCGTTCATGGCGCCGATCTGTGGCCTCTGGCAGACGTCCGCACCGATCGGTGGTCTTGGGGGCACCGCCGCGGAGGATTCGGTGCTCGACGGGTTGCGTCAAACGATCGCCGGCCAGGGCCTGACGGGATTTACCGATCTCCCGCTGCTCGTCAGGGCGCTGCTCGCCCTGGTCCTGGCGTCCGCGCTTGGTGCCATTGTCGCGTTCCACCCGCGAAGTCGACGCACCGTCGATCGCATCGTAGACGTCGAAGCACAGAAGGCGTACGTGATCTACGCGGCCATCGGCGCCCTGACCGGGACCATGGTGACGCGATACGGCGTCGTCGTGGGCTTTGTGATCTTTGGTATCGGGGGCCTGATCCGGTTCCGCAGCGAGCTCGGGTCTGCGCCGATGACGGGCCGGCTCATCTTCGTCACCCTCGTCGGGCTCGCCTGCGGTCTCGACCTGCCGCATCTCGCGATCCTCGCGACGGCGTTCGCGGTTGCGCTCATCACGGTGCTGGACGCGAACATCACGTACCACATCACGGTGAAGGGGCTCACCGCCGCCTCCATCGAGGCGGCGGCGCGCGCCTACCGTACTCTCCTCGAGCGCGAGCACTGTCGAGTCATTGGCGACCGCAAGCATTTCTCGCGTGGCAGCGTCGATCTGGTGTTTCGAGCACCGTATCGCGTGACACGCGAGCGCCTCGATCACGTGCTTGCGACGGACATCCCGGCGGAGCTGAAAGGCGCACTCGACTGGGAAGCGGAATAAGGCCCCTGACACCGCACCGCGCGGTACACCGCGTCACGGAGTGCCTTCTCGCGCGGATCATCCAGCAGGTAGAAATCCATCTTGTTCATCACGTACGCATAGCCCAGGTGGGCATCGGGGTCGGCGAACGCGAACGATCCGCCCGCTCCCGGCGCGCCGAACGCGCGGGGACTCGAGCCGAATGACACATCCGGTCCCGGTCGCAGGAAGCCTAACGAGAAGTACGACGGGATACCGATCACCTCGTCCTTCGGGTGCACCACATCGGGGAGCGCCGTCACGCGTGCGAACATCTCGGGCGTGACGCCGAGCTCAGCGCCGCCCTCGGCGAACGCCGAATAGGCGCGCGCGATTGCCCGCGCAGTGCCGACGCCATTCCCAGCGGGTACCTCGGACTCGAGGTAGCGCCGGTCGTTCGGGTCGGCGGCCAGCCCCGCGAAGGACCGGCGGAGTAGCGACCCCGGCGTGATCATCTTCAACGTCACCGCGGGCGGCGTGTAGCGCAGCGCGCGGAGGCCGCGTGTTGGGGACAGTGTCTCGAGTGTGGCGAGGCGGTCATCAGGGATCTCACGCGGGAGCCCGATGTAGAACTCCAGCCCCAGCGGCACCGCGATCTCCTCGTGAAAGAAGCGCCCGAGCGTGCGATGCGCGGGATCGACGCGTCGGATGAGCTCCTGCATGTAGAGCCCGACCGTCATCGTATGGTAGCCGTGACGCGTCCCCGGCGACCACACCGGTTTCTGGCGAGCGAGCACGCGCGCGACAGCGTCGAGGTCGCGCAGCTTCTCGATCGTCAGCTGCTCATCGAGCAGGACGAGCCCGGCCTCGTGGCCGAGGAGCTGGCGAACGGTGATGGCGGCCTTGCCGTTCTGCGCGAATTCGGGCCAGTAACGAACGACGGGTGCGTCGTAGTCGAGCCATCCGCGCGAGGCCGCCACGGCCAGCGTCATGGCCGAGAGGCCTTTGGTCGTGGAGTTGACAACGACCATCGTGTCCTCGTTCCACGGCTCGTCGCCGTCCGGCGTACGACGACCGCCCCACAGGTCAACGACCTTCTCTCGGCACCAGTACGCTGCCACGGCGGCGCCGATCTCACCGCGCTCGGCGAAGTTGCGCTCGAACTCGGCGCGCACCTCCTCGAATCCCGGCGCGACCAGGCCATCCACGTGAGCTCTCGGTGTGGTTCGCGTTGTCATGGGAACTGCCTCCTGAGCGGCATGGCCGGCGCCGGCGAAACGTCAGGCTGAGCACCGAAAGGTGTGTGCGACCGACGTCGCAGCAGCGCGACGGCCAGCACGCTGAACCAGAGCATGGACGCATAGATCAGCACGCGCTCGATGATGCCGAACCCCGGCGTGGGCTCGCCCGCGGCGAGCTGAGCACCGTAGCGGCTGGACACGACGCCGAGCACGGTCATCGTCGCGAGCGTCGCCAACGAGTAGATGCGGAATCGCTTGCCGAGAGCGAACGCGCCGACGCCGCTGGCGAGGAGCGTGAGCGCCACGAGCACGCCGGTCAGCGCGATGTGCGGCGTGTCGTCAGCGATCGTACCGGCACCTCGCGGGTGCATCTCGAAGAGCGTGGGACCGGTGAAGCCGGCGATCGCATACGCGATCAGCAATGCGCCAGTGGCCCGCAGGGCGCGGTTGCGATCAGCGGCCTCGCGGAACACTCCCACGGCGAACGCGAGCGCAAGCACGCCGCTCGTCATGAACAGCGGGTCGACGAAGCGTTCGGACGGTGCGCCGGTCGCCATCAGCTCGCTGACTGCCTGCGAGGTGAAGCTGTATCCCTCGTATCCGAGGCCGCCGAGGATATCGGTCGTGGCGTACACCAGTGATGAGGCGATGCCGCAGGCGAGCAGGATCCGTCGCACGAGGGACCCGTCCTGACTCAGCCGCGATATCGGTAGGCTGTGGGCGCGTGTGGCTCCAATCGACGTCATGAGACCTTCCGCAGTGGCGCCCACGCCTGGGGCGTGGACTACCGGGAAAGATCAAGTGGCGGGCGACCGTCGTCTGTCGGTTGGAAGTGTGCGCCGAGTAGGGGCGTGCCTGACGCGGTGGGTGCGGGTCCGCTACAAGCCCCACGCCAGCGAGACTCTGACCTGCCGGGGCTCGACGGGGTGGAAGTGGATGTCGCTCATCCCACTGCCGGCCTCGCCCGAGAGGCGCGACTCGTAGAAGTACTGAATGTCGTTGGCGCGCTCATCGAGCAGGTTCAGTACGGTGAACTGGACGCGCGCGCCGCGCACGAAGAACCCGGCGTCCGCGTTGACGAGCGTCGAGCCGTTCGCGCGCACGCTGTTGTCCTCGATCAACGGATACGCGCCGAAGTGCCGCACGCGGAGCGCGCCGAACGGTCCCGTCGCACGGCCATTGTTCCACGTCACGCCGCCCGTCACCACGCGCTCCAGCGCCCCGGGAATGTGGTCCTCGGCGGACGGGACGCTGGTGAACCGAGCACGAGAAACCGACACATCGGCATCGAGTGACAGCTGGGGAATCGGGCGATAGAAGTTCGCGAACGTCACGCCGCTGCGCCGGCTTCTGTCCGACGGCTCGGTCGTGCCGCCGTCGCCGACGAACAGCAGCTCGCTGTCGAGCTCGAGCGCCCACACCGCTATCGTCGATCGAAATCCGCGAAGCGGGTTCGCCCGCAATCCGACCTCGGCGCCGCGCGACCGCACGAGCGGGTCTACGCGGGATGCCGCATCGCCCGTCACCGGATCGACGGTGATGGTCGTGCCGCGCGCGTCGTTGCTGTGGAAGCCGAGTCCGCCGCTCAGGTACAGCTCCGTGTTTCTGCCGGGCGCGAGGGCGATCGACGCCTTGGGGCTCGCGATCGCGGCGGTCCGGGTCCCGGAGTTCTCCGGCCGGTCGCTCGTCACATCGAACGTGTACGCGTCACCACGGACGCCTAACGTCGTACGGAGCCAGGGACGCCACCGCGACTGCGCTTCGGCGAACAGGCCGGTGCCCGTTTCCGTCACCTCGTCCCGGCGCACGGTTGCGTAGCGCGCGCGACGCTCCGTGCGATGCAGCGAGACGGGGCGCAGAAAGTCGCCTCTCGCCTGCGCGCCGAGTGTGACGGTGTGCGCGACGCCCATCGCGTCGATCTCGTGTG
>DASURJ010000062.1:0-15317 GCA_036280115.1 Gemmatimonadaceae bacterium | reverse complement strand
ATTCCCGATTCCCGATTCCCGATTCCGACGATGGGCCTCAGCATCGCCTACCAGCTTCACCTCCCTGCCTCTACGCCGCGGGCCACTGTCGCCGAGCTCGTGGCACGGCTCAAAGCCAAGGCGGAGGAGCTCCCGTTTGCGGAGGTCGGCCCCATCATCACGCTCGAAGCTGGCGAGACGTTAGGCGACATGCCCCACCCGCCCACGGCGTTCCAGTATGCCTTCCGGGTCTGGGCCTCCTACGGTCCCGACGAGGACGACCCCGAGCAAGGCGGGTTCGGCGACATCATGCCCGACGCGATCGGGTTCACGGTCATGCCCGGCGAGCATTGCGAGCCCGTGCCCATCGGTGTGGCCTGGGTTCCTCCTCGCGACGGTGACTGGAAAGTCATCCGCGGCCAGCCATGGACGTGGCATTACAGCGCGGTCTGCAAGACGCAGTACGCGTCCATCGTGAGCGCCGAACACTTCGTGCGCTGTCACGCGTCGATCGTGGCGCTTCTCGACGCGGCCGCCGAGGTGGGGTTCGAGGTCACGGTGCGCGACGAAGCCGGGTACTGGGAATCCCGCGACGTCGACCAGCTTCTCGCCCGGCTCGAGCACTCGAACCGCCTCATCGCCGGGTTGGCCGGCGCCATCCACGACGCCGTCGGGAAGAAGGGCGGCGTCGAGGCGCCGATCTTCGAGCACCCTGACTTCGAGCGTCTCGAAACGAAGGCCCACAACCCGCCACAGTAGGGTCACCCCACCACGGTCCACGAGGTGCTCATGACGCTCGACGAGATCGTCGACCAGCTCGACCAGCATGGGCAACGCGCCACCTACGGCGCGGTCGCCCGACTACTCGGTCATTCACCGCGCTCGCTCCTCAAGGGTCGGGAGCGCGGCAGGCGCTTTTCCTGGATCGTGAATCGCGAGACGGGGCTGCCGACGGGCTACGCCGATGACCTGATCGACCCGCGTCTTCGTGAGAGCGGCCCGGTCATCGTCGACTACGCCGAGCTCGAACGGTGGCTCTCGACCGCGAAGTAGACGCGCCTCGCGCATTGGGAGCCCCGCCCGATACATGCACGAATCTTGACATGCAATGCAGATGCAATACATTGCATTACATGCACGACGATCAGGTCACCCTGCGTATTCCACGCGAACTCGCCCAGCAGTTGCGAAAGCAGGCGCGCGAACGTGGCGTCCCGTCGTCGCAGATCGTGCGGGAAGCCCTACAGTCCTATTTGGGAGGCAGTATGCCCGAAGACCCTGCCACGACCTGGTCGCGCATCGCGCCGCTCATCGGGTCCCTCTCCATCGATCCGGCCGATGTCGAGCGCGACGCGCTCGCGGCCCAGATCCGACGTCACAACTGGCGCGAGTAGCTTGAGCCCCGCCACCAGGCGGTCAACTCTCAGGTCACGCCACGTCCGCGACGTGCTGCTCGACACCGGGCCGCTCGTCGCGGTACTCGACGCGCGCGATGCATGGCATGAGCGCTGTGTGCAGGCCTTCCCCGACCTCGTCCCGCGGTGTGTCACAACCGAGGCAGTCGTGACGGAGGCCTGTCACTTCGCGCAGCGGGCCGGGCGTGGATGGGCTCCGCTCGAGCTCCTGCTCGCGGCTCGCATCCCCATCCTCGGTGTCGAAACAGGCGGACACCGCCGGTCGCGCATGCTGATGGAACGGTACACCGAGTTGCCCATGGATTACGCCGACGCAACCCTGTGCGCCGCCGCCGAAGCGCTGCGGATCTCGACCGTGTTCACTCTCGATCGCCGCGGGTTCTCGACCTACCAACCCGCTCACGGCACGAGATTCACGCTCGTCCCCTGAGCTTCGACGGACTCCGCATCCGCGCTCACGCAAGATAGCCTTCGACGCGTGAGCCACTCCATCGCGCATGTCACCCCCGCCCGCAACCGGCTTCTCTCGGTCGCGGACGTTCACAAGGAGTACGGCGCCGTCCGCGCGGTCGACGGCGTCTCGTTCGACGTCCACGCCGGCGAGATCGTCGCGCTCCTCGGCCCCAATGGCGCGGGCAAGACGACCCTCATCCGCATGCTCGTGGGGCTCACCCACCCCGACCGTGGCGCGGTCGCGTACCACGTCGATGGGAAGGAACAGTCGATGCTCCCGGCCCCGGCGCTCGGATACCTTCCCGAGGAGCGCGGACTCTACCAGGACGTCTCGACCGCGAGGACGCTCGCGTATTTCGGGCGCCTGCGGGGGATGAGTCGCTCCGATGCCGCGCGTGCCGCCGCTGCCTGGCTCGAGCGTTTCGCGCTCGCTGACCGCGCGAACGAGCCACTCAAGGCACTGTCGAAGGGCAACCAGCAGAAGGTGCAGTTTGCGTCCGCGGTCCTGCATCGCCCGCGGTTCGCCATCCTCGACGAACCATTCTCCGGGCTCGATCCGCTGAACCAGGATCTCTTCGTCCGCACCATCCACGAGCTCCGTGAGGGCGGCACGACGGTGCTGCTGAGCGCCCACCAGATGCAGCTCGTGGAACGACTCGCTGACCGCGTCATTCTGTTGAGCCGTGGGCGCGAGGTACTTCGCGGCACCATCGCGGAGCTGCGGCGGAAGTGGAGCGCGGGCCAACGGCTCGTGGTGCGTCTCGCCAGCGAGGCCGATCCGAGCGCCCTTGCCGGTCATCCGGCAGTGAGGCAGGTAGAGCGTACCGCAGCCGATGAGCTCACCGTCCTCACCGATGACGACACGCCGCTGAGCGAGCTCCTCGTCGCCATCGGAAGTCGTTATGCGGTCACGTCCCTGCACGCCGAGCAGCTGCCCTTGCACGACATCTACGTGCGGAGCGTGGAAGCGAGCCTCGGCGACGGCGCAAGACCAGCGTCCGTCGCGAACCATGGAGCTCACCGATGACGCCGTGGCAAACCACGTGGGAGGTCGCGCGGTGGGAGTTCCGGCGCTTTCTCAAGCCGAAACAGCTCGTGATCTCGATGGTCACGATGTTGGTCACGGGCGGCGTGACGCTAGGCATTGCCCGCCTGGTCCGAGGCAGCAGAGCCGAGATCGCGAATGTCGCCGTCATCGGTGGCGATCGGGTCGGACTGGGCGGGGACACCCTCGCGAGCCGCATTGCGCTCGCGCCGCGCTCCGTGACGGCCGAAGCTGCGTTACGTGACTCCGCGAGGGCAGGTGATCTCGATGGCTTGTTGATCGTGCGAGATGCGCACAGCGCCGAGCTCGTTGTGCGGCGCGACCCGGCATGGCGCATGGACCTCGAGCAGGCGCTCACGGGCGCGGCGATCAGGCATCGCCTGGCGGAATCGGGGCTCGAGCAGGGTGCGCTGCAACAGTTGGCCTCGCCGATGCGCGTCGCGGTGACACGGCCGCCGGGCGGCGGTCCCGGACGGGGCGAGCGCATTCTGACAGGGGCGGTGCTGACGTTGTCGCTCCTGGGGCTGATGACGGGCATGGGGTTCATCTTCGCCGGTATCACGGGCGAGAAGCAGCAGCGCGTGACCGAGCAGGTCATCTCGGCGATCGCGCCACAGCAGTGGATCGACGGGAAGATCATCGGGCTCGCCGGCGTCGCACTCGCGAACACGCTCGTCACGGCAGTGACATTCGGTGGGTTGTTTGCCGTGTTTGCGGCCACGACGGGGCGGCCGCTGACGCTGTCGGTCGATCAGCCGATGCTGGTACCGTTGCTCGTGCTGCTCCCGATGTTGGGCTTCGCGCTCTGGTTTGCATTCCTGAGCGCGATCGCGGCGACGATCGACGACCCGCATACGTCGACGAAGGGCTCGCTGCTGATGGTGCCGGTCGTTCCGGTGGTCGTGGCGTTCATGCTGTTCTCGCGGGCCGACACCGGGGTCGCGCAGTTCTTCGGCGTCTTCCCGCTCACCGCGTCGGCCGTGTTGCCGCTGCGATTGTTGCTCGCGGAAGTCGCCGCGTGGGAGGTGCCGCTCGCGATCGCGTTGCTGGTCGGCGCAATCTGGTTCTTCCGCCGAGCGGCGGGGAAGATCTTCGCGGTGGGGATGCTGATGTACGGGAAGGAGCCGACGGTCAGGGAGATGTGGCGATGGGCACGGGAGGGGTGAGTCGCGTCAGCTGACCGCCTCCACCTCGGTCGCCGCCTCCAGCGCGATGCGACACGCGTCGAGGTCGAGGTTGTTCCACGCCAGGAAGTACACCGTGTCGACACGACTCTCCGGGTGCCGCGTGAGGTAGGAGATCGCCTCCCCGAGCAGTCGAGGCGCGACCTCGAGCACGGTCCCGCCACCGACGCCCGTGCCTAACATGGGAAACGCGACCGAGCGAAGGTCCGCGTCGCGATACCGCTCGTCGTCCATGCGCCGGAGCACCGTCGTCACGATGCGCTCCACTTCGCTGATGGCGACGTACCCCGCACCCGGCACTCCGGTAACCGCTGCCGCATGGAAGACCTTCTTCACCCCGCGCGTGCGCTCGAGGTCCCCGGCACTCGTCACGTACACGGACCCCGGCGTGACGAAGTCGCGCCCACTCGTGGCCTGGCGTAACTCGTTGGCGATGACGTCCTCAACGATCTCGCCATTGTCGTCCTTTCGGGCGCCCTCGTAGCGAACGATCGCCGACAACGCGCGGTCGTAGAAGCGTGCCATCTGCATGTTCGTGTTCTCGGAGTTGACCCACACGTCGATGCCGCGACGGTCGCGAATGTCGCCGGTGGCTATGCAGATCTTCTTGTCAGGCTGCGCGACGAGCCGGTACACGAAGTCCTCGCACTTCTGAATCGGCTGCGCCTTCCAGTCCTTCCGCGCATCCTGGAGGATGGAGAAGATCGGGCTGTCGGGGACCGTGGCGTTGCGCCCGACCTCGAGGAAACGGCGGATCTGCTCCTTCGCCTCGTCGTAGCTCCCGTTCTTGCTCGGGTAGTCGATGACGCGCTGGTTGTGAATGTTGAACGGCACCGTCGACCCGCGCGACTTGATGAGTACCGTGACCGTCGGCCGCAGCGCGTGGCGAACGCCGAGCTCGTAGAACACGTTCGGGTTGAGCGTCGAGAGGTCCACCACGGCCGCGTCGTCGCGCGCGATGTGCACGAACATGTCGCGCTGGATGGATCCCGGCGATTCGATCTGGTCGGCGCGAATGGGAACGTAGCCGGCGGACTCGATCGCGCTCGCGATGACCTCCTCGAACACGCGGTCGAAGTCGATCTCGTTGCCGTCCGCGTCCTTCTTCAGGCCGAACGGCATGATCACGAAGCAGTTCTTGCCTTCCTCGCTCACGTCACCGCGCCCACGCCATGAGAAGCCACTCGGACGGCTCGAGCAGCCGATGACGATCCGCTACGTGCAGGTCGTCGAAGCCGACGTCACGCAGCGCGGCCGCGAGATCGTTCCTGACGCGCACGCTCTGACCGTGAATGAAGGCGAGGCCGCTCGCCCGATGGGTCCAGCTCGCGTACTCGCGAATCGCGACGATCCGGGGACGCGTCGCGGCAACGTACCGCGCGAACTCGTCGACGACGGTGATCCTCGCACGCTCGAGACGAAGGGCGTCGGCCATGAGATCGCTCCACGCGCGCACGAACGGCCCCGCGCAGGGGATGTCAGGGCGCATTCCGTCGAACAGCGCGTCGCGATCGTGCGGATCGACTGCCGCATGGAGGAGCATGTCGTCCAGTACGTGGTTCGCGACGACCGCGTCGACGTTCGCTCCTGTCCAGCTCGCTGCGTACCGCACGTCCGACGGAACGCCAACCACGTTCGCGTCCGGGAGAAGCCCGCGATATCGCTCACATGCCCAGTTCCGGGCCGACGTCGTCGGCTCGATGAGCGCGATCGTTCCGGAGAATCCCAGGTCCGCCAGCCCGTGTCCGACCTTGTCGGTGAATCCGGGTCCCACCTCGGCCACCGTGCCTCGCAGGTCGAGCCCGCACGCGCGCAGCACCTCGGCCCACACGAGACCGACACGCTGATTCCAGGGATCGAGGGCGGAAACCGCCGCTGCTAGACCGGGCGCAGACACCGCGGTATCGTAGGGATCATCGACTCGCGAACGCAAGGGAGAGATCCCCGGCTCTGGCCCGTTACCGACGCGCCGACGATCCAGCGGTTCTTCGACGCGCTGGGGAAACACGTCATCGCGTTCGCCGGGTACGGAGAGCTCGGCTACGAGCGTGCAGAGGTCGTCCGCGAAGTTGCGCGCGCCGTGCTGGCCGACTGGTCGCCCGCCGACGTCGTGGTGCATTCCGGAACATTGCTGCGCGTGGGCGGTCACGCCGGGATCGCGGAGGTGTACTCCGTCGCACGCGAGCTCGGGTTCACGACGACGGGTGTTCATCCGTCGGTCGCCATGGAGTTCGCCGAGACGCATCGCGTGTCGCCTGATTGCGACTACCCGTTTTTCGTCGAGGACGCGACGTGGGGCGGGTTGTCGAGCGGCACCCGGGAGCTCTCGCCGACGTTGCAGGTACATCTCGATGTCAGCGACGAGCTCGTGGTCATTGGCGGCGGGAAGCACGCGGCGGACGAGCTCGTGGCGTTCGCGGCGCGCGGAGTGAAGACACGGTATTTTCCGGCCGAGATGAACCACGCGATGACGCGAGAGTGGTCGGCGCGCGCGGGGGCGGACATCCGGGATCTCCGCGGCGCCGCGCACCGGGCGTGGGAGGGCATTCGCGGCTGACGCGCTCGGGCTACCGGGAACGCCCGCCGACCGCTGCGGTGGCGAGTGATTCCTCGATGCGCGCGGCCCAAGGGAGGCGCTCGCCTCGTCGCTCTCGCGCCTCACGAATGAGTCGGAGGTTGCGCGCGGTCGTTTCCGGTTCCCAGACCTCGCGCACGTTCGCCAGCGCAGCCCTCAGGGCGTCCCCCGCTGCACCTTCGTCTTTCGCGAGCACCGCAAGCTCGATGAGCGTGGCGTGATCCCAGTAGTCCGGCGTGCCCGCCGCCATCTTGCGCTCGACCGCGAAGCGCACGACCGGCGTCAGGCTCGTGCGTCGCGGGTCGGGCGGATCGCGTAGCTCCATCAGCGTGACGGCGTTGATACCCGGCAGCGCATCACGACTGTCGGTCTCGAAACCGCGCGTGTACGTGTCGATCGCCTTCTGGAGCATTGCGTCGGCGGTCGCGCCACCTCCCGATGTCGCCGCCGCCTCCCAGCGGTCCTTGTAGACGCGACCCAGGAGCGCGTAGGTCTCGCTCGTACCGCCGCCACGCTCGGCGAGGAGTTCGAGCAGAATGCGTTCTGCTTGCTCGCCGCGCCCTGCCCGGTTCAACGCGAAGGCCAGCTGCTCCCGAACCAGCACGGTGCGACCGAGCGGCGCGTCCATTGCCTCCACCAGACGGATCATGTCGTCCCATGCCTTCACCGCACGGTACGACAGGAAGAGGTCGACGACCACGCCCACTTCCGTGTCGCTCAGCGTGCCGAGTGACGCTTCGATGGCCCGGAGCTTCTCGCGGGCTCCCGGCCCGCTCGCACGGGCGTCGGCCAGCTGACGCTTTCGCTCATGGGAGTACTCGGCGCGGTCGCGGAACACGTCGGTGGACTCGTGTGCGACCTCAGGCATCATCGGCCAGTTGAGCAGCTCGGCGATGGTGCCGGCCTCGCCGTCGTACGTCCCCGGCACCTCGAGCTGCCTCGTGATCGACAGGCGAGTGGCATCGACGTCCGACGGCTTGCCATGTTCGATCCGGTAGGCGACGGGGCGAAGCGCCGTCGCGTCGAAGGGCAGTCCGTGCCCCTCGGCGAACAGCAACACGGTGACGTGCCGTCGCCCCGCCCGCCTAACGCCGAGCTCGTGGAGGATGTTCGCGGCCGCAGTCGTGAGGTCGGCCACCAGGTACTCGCAGAGCGCGAGACGCTCGAGCGTGGGCGTGCCGATCACGCCGTCGGCGAGGTCGTCGTTCCCCCGCACGGGCTCGAGCCCCGCGTGCTCGATCGCTGGCCGGACGACGTCGCCATAGACGGCGTCGAAGTCGATCGGCTCGCCCGCCCCGGTCGAATGCACGCCGCGGGGCATGAGCACGAAGCAGAGCGGACGCGGCGTGCTCATGTCAGCTCGCGGCAAGCGCTCGCCTGATCGCCTGAATCCAGATCCCTTCGTTGGCCGCGTACGTTCCGCCCTGCCCGCGAAGTCGCGGCATCGTCGTCGAGCCCGCGTGATGGAGACCGATGAGCTTCCACGCCGCGTTATAGATCGGGCTTCCCGAGCTTCCGCCCTCGGTTGGCGCGCGGTAGTGGAGGAGCGGGTCGTCGTAGTCCAGCAGCAGGTTGTCCTGGAGCGAGTAGCTCAGGTTACCGCCGGCCGGATGGCCGATGATGTACACGCGCCCTTGCTGGTTGTTCACGGGGAGCCCTTTCGCAACCTCGCATCGGTCGTCGTCGGCGACGTCGGCGACATCGCCATCCAGCTTGATGACCGCGAAGTCGAGCTCCTTTGGTGACGACACGTGCAGGACTGCAGCGGCGGCGTAGGCGCGCACCTTGTGGCCGGAGTCGAGCGGTAGCGCCTCGAACGTGATGACGGCGTCGTCAGGCTGCACGGCCGGCGCGTGCGCGGGGTCGTTGCTGATGACGTGCGCGTTCGTGAGGAGCAGCCACTTCTCGTCCTTGTATCGGTCGGACAGGTCCGCACCGCGCACGAGAAACCCGGTGCCGTCACCGCGCCCGCCCATTTCGCGGCCGATCCGGGCAACGGTGCGCGCCCGTTTGCCGCCCTTCACGTACGTGTCGTAGGACGTGAACGCGTCAACGCCGAACACCTTCTCGAGTCGTTTGGTCTCGTGGGCCGACCGCTGCCGCCCCGCTTTCCGCATCTCGGCCGGCGACACCTCGACGGCTCCGTCGCGGCGCTCGAGCAGCGCACCGCGCAGGAGCGGCAAGAGGTGGACGCCGATTCCCGACGTACTCGTCAGGCCCCACACCTGCTCGAGCTGGCGGACCGTGCTCGCGATCTCGAACGCATCCGCGTCGGGATGCCGAATGTACTTCACCGCCCAACCGATCGCTTCGATCTCGTCGTCGAGCGCCACGCTCGCCTCGAGTGCCGTCGCGAGCTGCCACGCACCCGGGGTGGTCGCGCCGTCGATCGCGTCCCGCACTGCCGTCGCGATCGCTCGTGGGTCGCCGATGACGCCGTCGCTCACGCCATCGCGCCGAGCGCGCATGGCGCACGCGACAGCGTTGATGCCGTGCCAGAAGTTCGTCGCTGGGTTCTGCTCGTAAGACCCAGAGTACCAGCGGACCGCCTCGCGGATCGCCGCGACGTGTCGATCGGTCGCCGGGCGTGACAGGTTCCGGCGATACTGAAGCGCATCGATGTACCGCTGCTTGTACGCGCGCCCGAGCAGGCCACACACCTCAGCGTTCTCTCCGGCATCGGTCAGCAGCTGCTCGAGCACGGCAGTCGCGGCGACGAGCGCCCCCCGGTCGATCAGCGCCTGGGCGTACTGCCGTCGCACCGTTGCCGCATCCTGGCCTGTCTGGACGAGGGCATCGGCAACGTGCTGCATGGGTGTGAAGAATCGCTTGCGCCGCAGTGTACTCAGGAGATCCTTGGCGGCGTCTGCCGGCAGCGGTTCGTCCGCACGATGCAGCTGCGCGATGAGGCGCCGAGACAGCGCATTGACTCGGTGCCGGTCGAGCAGGCCGACGGCAGCCATCAACTCATCGATCGTTTGCTCGATCGCCTTGTCCATGGGCCTCGGGTGCTACGCGAACACCTTGCCTAACCGGTCGCGAAGCTTCGGGCCGTAGAGGTATTTCGTGATGCTGTGCCTCCACTTGCCCCAGTTCTCCTCCTTGATGTCCTCGACAGTGCCCTGGCCGCCGCGCAGGTAATCGTTGCCGAACTTCGGGTCGAAGCCGACGACCGGGTCGAGCGGATCGTAGACGTTGATCCACGGTCCTTTGACTTTCGCCGGGAACCCGTCGGCCCGCGACCACTCGGGCTTGAGCTTGTCCTGGATCTCGTCGAGTCCCAGCGGGCTGCCAATCGTGAACAGCGCGTCGACCTCGGGGCAGTCCGCGACGCGCTTGAGGCAGTCATAGGCGACCACCGTGCCCATACTGTGGCTGATCACGATGTGCGGGCCGTCGGTTGCGGCGCCCTGTTTCACCGCATCGACGAACCGGCGTCGAATCTCCTTCTGTACCTCGTAGCTGGCGCCCGGCCGCGGCGAATGCTTCGAGTTGAACAGGTAGTGATGCACGTCGCGAAGCAGGAGCTTCATGATGGGCCGCTTGATGAACCAGGGGAGCGGGACGCGCTCGAGCACAGCGACCGCTTCCATCTCTTTTTTGGTCAACGTACCCGGTTCGCCGGCGGCCTTCCCGCGAGTCGTCTCGGTCGGCGGCGCGACGTCGTCAGGCAGGTCCGTGCCGAGCTGCTGCGCGAGCGACTCGACGAACGCCCGCTCGTCGGGAGGCAGCTGTTCGCGCCACGCGGACGTTTCCGCTTCCGTGCCGGGTGCGGCTTCGTGCTGCGCCTCGAGCAGATCATCCGCCGACTCCAGGGACTCCACGTTAGGGTCCGGACTCGCGTACATGACGTCTGCCCAGTACACCATCGACGACGTGATGCCTTCGGTGTTGCAGTCGAGGCCATCGTCCCGCGCGAGCGCCCGCAGCCAGAGCGAGTGAAGCTCGGCCGCCGCCGGCTTGTTGGAGATCCCGTGAACGAACGTGATGTGCGGCATGGTCGTGGGACGAGAGTTCAATCCGCGAGGCCGGGAATCGGCCGCGTCGTCGCGCCGGCCCAGAAGTAATCCCCGTTCGGGTCGCGATACCAGTGCGGGTTTCCGTTCACGCTCATCCCGTTGCTCGACCAGCCGACGAAATCGAGCACCTCGCCGGGCGCCGCGACACGGACCACTCGCGCGGCAGTCGTCGGGGCGCCGCGCCGGACGTTGAGCCCGGACCGCGTGCGGACGCGTCCGACCTCGGGAATGAAGTTGTACCGCTCGCGCGTGACCGCGGCGCGGCGTGCCATCGCAATGAGCCGGTCGAGATCGACCGCGTCGTTAGGACACGTCTTCCGCCCGTAGATCTCCCGATGCCCCACGATGTGATCGCGATCGATGGGGATCGACCATCGCGTGCACACGTCCGCGATGAGCCGGGCGCTCGACTCGTACATCGCGTCGGGCCACTCGCTCGCCCCGCGTCCCTCGTGCTCGATTCCGATGGTATAGAGGTTCGGGTTCACCCTCGGCTTCAGCCCGCGCCACTTCGCTTTCCACACGCGGCCGGCATGGAAGGCGGTGTCAGCCTCCCCCACGTACTGGTGCACCTCGCCGGTTCGACCCACTCCGTAGTGCGCCGACACCTTCGACTCCGGCGCCAGGAACCAGCTGTCGGCCGCAGCGAGCGTGCCTTCGATGATGTGAATGACGACCGCTTCCGGCCGAAATCCCTCGCGGCCCTTGTAGCGGTGCGGACTGCCGATCCACGTGATTGGGGGTGTCATGGTTCGCCTCCCCGGGCTGTCCACGCCCGCGGTGACTGCGTGACGGATCGCGTTGACCGCCACAACATACATATCATCCGGAAGCTTGGCCCCCATCGTATGGGGAGTTCCCATACGCTATGTCACCCGGACGCGCTGGCGGTGGCGGCCGTGTGCCGCTATAACGTCGAGCGACCGATGATCTCCCGGAGACGCCATCTGCGCGGTGCGGTGTGAAGATCTTCCTCAGCTACCCGTCCGAGGAGCGAGCCGTCGCCGAGCGGGTGAATCATGCCCTGCTGGGCCATGGGCATGACGTCTTCTTCGACCGCGCGGACCTCGAAGCGGGGTTCGAGTACGACCAGGCCATCGCGCGAGCGATCGGTGAGTCGGACCTGTTCGTCTTTTTCATAACGCCGGCGTCGGTCCAGACCGGACGGTACACGCTCACCGAGCTCAGCCTCGCCGAACGGCGGTGGCCGCACGCGGGCGGTCGTGTGCTGCCGGTGATGGCCAGGCCCACCGATATCGCGGCCGTTCCGGCCTACCTGCGCGCCGTGAACATCCTGACGCCGCGCGGCGACATCGCCGCCGAGACAGTGCATCAGGTACAGCGTATGGAACGCGCGCGACGGCTCGGACCACGTATCTGGCGTCAGGTGCGCTCCCCGCGCGGCATCGTGGCGGCCGTGTGTATCGTCGCCGTTGCGGCCCTCGGTTGGCTCGCGCACGAGACCGGCGTGACGCGCGTTGCGCGAGAACGCCTCCCGGCCGACGTCCGCCGGCATGCGCGGCTGGTCGCACCCCTCGTCGATAGCGGGTTCGCGATCGCGACAACCAGCCCACCACGCCTCGTCCAGTTCACTGATGAAGGCACTCAGGTTGGTGCCCCCCTCGAGCTCATGGGGGAGCCGGTCTCGATCACGCGGACGCCGTCGCAGCTGCTCATCGTCACGCGCGGGCGCGACGGTATCATGGCGATCGACGCGAAGCGACCGCACGTCGTGGACAGCGCGTTGCTCGATCCATCGGCCGTCGCCTCTCCTCGATACGTCGTTAACCCACCGCGCCCATCAGGAGACATCGAGTCCGTCCAGCCGCACCGGCTCGGCCTCTGGGTGACCACCGGCGACCGCGACGGCGAGCCGACGATGCTTCGATATCGCATCGACAAACGTTGGGACGTGGTGACCTGGACGGTGGACTCGGCGGGGTTCGGCCGCGAAGCGATGGGCGTGCGCCTTCGACGCGTCGGCGCGCAGCTCTGGGGAGCGCGAGCGCGCGGAAACCCCGGCGTGTTGTATCACTTCGTGGACCCGATGATTCGCATCGACCGGTTCGACGGCCGCGAGCGGCGCATCGTCGCGTGCGCCACGGACATCGCCGCGAGCCCGCGCGGGAACCCGCTCTTTCTCTCCTGTGACAACGCCCTGCAGGAGGTGTCGGTTCAGGCGAGGCAGCTCACGCTCGAGCGCACGTGGCCGCCTTTTCCGGCCGCGCGCGGCGATGCCGGCACATCCACGCATCATCTCATCGAGGCCGACAGCAGTGGCCTCGTGGTCGCGTTCAACATCGAGCGTGCCGCGGCCGACAGCACACCGGTTCGCACGCAGGTGTTCGTTCTCGACAGCACGGGATCGGCGCGGGTGCTGGACGAGCCCCGCGCGGCCGTACGCTCGCTCGCCCTCACACCGCGCCGGATCGTGACGGTGCTGCGGCGAGCCGACGGGTCGAGCGACGTGATCGTGCGCCCGCGTCGACGTTCACGCTGACGCGGCCGGCCGGCTCACTCCTTCGCCTTGAGCTGCGACTCGTGCGCCTTGATGAAGGCGCGGATCTCGTCGGCCATGTCGAGCAGCTTCGTCCACTGCTCCTTGTACAGTGTGACGGGGAACCGTCCGAGCCCGTAGACCGAGACGCCGCCCTTCTCGCTCACCTTGAGCGATACGCCGCGGGTCGCTCCCTTCTTGAGTGCTTCGTTCTCCTGGCGAAGCCGCTCGAGCTCCGCTCTGAGATCATCTTCTGACATTGAATTCTCCGTAAGGCGTAGTCCGCGCGCACTTCGTGGGTCTGTAGCGTTGCAGTTGATTCTAGCGGAGCGGGTGTGAAATGTTGATGGCAGGACGGGTGACCGCGGAAGCCCGCGATGCCGCCGGGCTTCGGTCGCCGCTGATCGGTCGGAGTGTGATCAGTAGGCAGTGATCAGTCGGGCAGTCATCGGTCGTGAGTTCATTAGTCGTCAGTGCTCAGTGGCATCGACGGTCACTGACGACCGCGTCACCCACGACGCATGACTGCCCGCCGTTCGCCCGTCGCCCGTCGCCCGTCCCCCGTCCCCCGCCGTCCGTCAATCGCTCGCCACCACGCGGCCGGCCAGCTCGTCCCGTTCGCGCCGTACGGCCGCGAACTCCGACCGCAAGCCGGTGATCTCGTGCCGGGCACTCGCCAGGTCATTCGTTAGGCGTTCCACGCGCCCGTGCAGGATGGCATAGCGGTCCGCGAGCTCGAGCCGCTTCGCCTCGATCGCGCGCGAGCGCGCCTCCGCGCGATCGAGGTGCGCGATGGCGTCCGTCAGCAGGGCCTCGACGTCGGCGCCAAGCGGCTCCCGCTCGCGCACCGCGCCGTCCGGGCCAGCGGGCGCCGTGTCGTCATCGGCCATGTGCGCCGGCGCGTCGACATGCCCCGCCATCTCCTCCTTGAGCGTCGTGTCGAGATCGGCTGACAGGTTGCCGGCAGCCGCGTAGTCGAACAGCAGCTGCTCGAGCGCCTCGGCATCCCAGTCGTGCACCGACGCGCGGAGCACGCGCGGCCACGTGTCGAGGTTGTTCGCCCGCAGGCGCGCCGCGAGCTCCAGGCGAACCGGTCGCATCGGCTTCGCCATGATGGGCAGCGCCTCCGGCTTCGTCGGCACGAGGCGGTTCGCAACCTCGGCCGAGAACAGCACGAGCTCCGTGAGCGTGCGCGCCTGCGTCCGGTGAACCCAGGCGCGGGCCGCCTCGATCAGCGCCGCGGTCGTCGGCTCGGTCCATTCGGCCACAACCGGGACGTAATGCTCCGGCACCCACTCGAGGAGCACGTCCCAGCCGGCGAGAACGAAGCTCGACACGGTCGCGAACGCGTCGCGGTCGCGCTCCCAACTCCCGGGCGCCTCTGCCGCATCGGCAAGCGTCAAGATCAGCCGCGCGTGGCCGACGAGCGAGGCAACGCGAGCTCCGGTCAATGTCACCGGGTGCCGCCGAGCGCTGACGAGCACGCAATGCGCGAGCG
Organism: Gemmatimonadaceae bacterium; assembly: GCA_036280115.1. Taxonomy (GTDB): domain Bacteria; phylum Gemmatimonadota; class Gemmatimonadetes; order Gemmatimonadales; family Gemmatimonadaceae; genus JAJKIV01. Next base: position 652 of record DASURJ010000062.1, on the reverse strand, counting down.
TGCCGGCCACGAGCGGGAACACGATACTGTCGGCGCCCCGCTGGTCGCCGATCAGCGATTTCACCGCCGGGCCGAGATTGCGGAACTCGCCGCAAGGGCAACCGGCGGTGGTGCATGCAACGCCATTCACTCGGTCTCTCCTCATCGCCGGTGCTCACCATGCACCGGTATCTGGACGCCCGGAAGATAGCCGGTACCGAATGCCGCGGCCTTGGAGACGGGCGCGCCCTCCCATTGGTCAGGCGCCGCACACGCCCAGGTCGTGCCGACATCGCGATGCGCGGCGCATGCGAAACGGTTGCGGACAGACGGCACGCAGTCACTAGATTCACGGACGGTCGAGACTCGATCCATCCTACCACGGTTCCCTTCGACGACAGTATGCCTCACTCGGTTCTTCCACGTCTCCGGCCGAGCGCCCTCCGCGCCGTGGCGCTCGCGCTCTTCGCGACCCCGTCTGTCGTGGCAGCCCAGTCGGCGGCCGCCGACACGGCCAAGCCGCTCAAAGTCACGGCGGCCATCTCGTACCTCGACGCGAGCGGCAACACCGACGTGACATCGCTGAGTGTCACCGAGCGGCTCGAGTGGAAGCGACCGCACTTCCTCTGGGCGCAGTTCGTCAACGTCATCAACGGAACGACGGACGGTGAGG
>DASURJ010000061.1:0-8874 GCA_036280115.1 Gemmatimonadaceae bacterium | reverse complement strand
CCACGCACGCGTACTGGAACTTCCTGCTCAAGCGGAGCGGCGGTACGCAGCTCGTCGTCGGATTGAGCAAGGTCGCCGAGGTCGTGATGTTCGCGCCGGTCTTCCTCGTCGTCGTTGCGCCCAACGTGTCGCAGTACGACGGTCTTCTGGGGCTCGCTGTCGTTGGCGCGACGTTCGTGGCCATCAACTACGTCTGCCTCGCGTGGGCGTACTCGCACGGTGACCTCTCGTTCGTCTACCCGATTGCCCGCGGCGGCATCCTTCTCTTTCTTCCGGCCCTCGCGTACCTGACGATTGGCGAGCGGGTGAACAGCGTGGGCCTCGTCGCGCTGGCAATAATCGTTGTGGGGATCGTCGCGCTGCAGCTGCCCGCCCTCGAGTGGCGCGCGCTCTCGACGCTCTTGGAACAACTTCGAAGTCCGGCGACGGCCTTCGCGCTCCTGGCCGCACTGGCCGCCGCCTGCTACACGCTCTGGGACAAGCGCGCGGTGCAGCGCGTGCCGGCGTTCGCGTACATCTACGCGTACACGACAATGACGGCGGCTGCGTATGCCGCTTTCATCTGGCGGCGCCACCCGCGCGAAGAGATTGCCGGGCAGTGGCGACTTCATCGTAGCGCGATCCTGCAGGTGGGGTTCTTCAACATCACGTCGTACCTGCTGGTGCTGATCGCGCTCCGCACCGGGACGTCGAGCTATGTGATCGCGTTACGGCAGTTCAGCATCGCCATCGGCGTCATGCTCGGCGCGTGGCTCCTGCGGGAGCACATCTCGACGCCGAAGCGAATGGGCGTCGCGCTGATCGTGCTCGGGTGCGTGCTGGTGGGATTCGCGAGGTAGTCGGGAGCCGGGAATCGGGAACCGGGAACCGGGAACCGGGAACCGGGAGCACAGCGACCGGGTCGCGGCAGGGCATGGTATGAGGGCTAACGGCTCACGCCTTTCTTGACGACGCACGATCGCGGTTGTACTGTGGCAGTGCCACATATGTGAGTGATACCAATGCTCGCGGACGAGCTCAAGAAAGGCACCACGCCCATGCTCATCCTCGCCCTGCTCGAGGCCGAGTCACGGCACGGATACGAGTTGAGCAAGCTGCTCGAACAGCGCACGCGAGGTGTCGTCCGCATTCACGCCGCGTCGCTCTACCCGCTCCTCTATCGGCTCGAGCGCCAGCGCCTCATCGAGGGCCGCTGGGTAGAGAAACCGGGTATCCGTCGGCGGCGCTATTACCGGCTGACCGCCGAGGGCAAACGACAGCTCGACGTGCACCGCCGGAGCTGGGTGGAATTCGCCCAGGCGATCGCCCAGGTCGCAGGAGTCGATCATGCCTGAGTGGGGAGATGAGATTCGCCGCCGCCTCGCACCCCTTCGGCTGTCGCCAGCCGACGAGGCCAACGTCGCGGAAGAGCTCGAGCAGCATCTCGACGACCGGTACCACGAGCTCCGAACCGCTGGGGCGAGCGACGCCGAAGCATACCGCGGCGCACTGGAGGAGGTCGACGCGGACGAACTGGTCAACGCCTACGCGCGCGGTGCGCGTCGTCGCGACCTCAGCGCCGTGCCCCTCGGCGCTGGCGAAGGGCGCGGGCTCGCCGGCATCCGGGGCGACCTCAGGTTCGGCGCCCGTATGCTCCGTCGTACGCCGGGGTTCACGGCGACCGCCATGCTGACGATCGCGCTAGGCATCGGCGTCAACACGACGATCTTCAGCATCCTCAACGCGGTGCTCCTCCGGCCTGTCCCCGGCACGACCCAGGCTCATGAGCTGGTGCAGATCGGCCGCACCGAGCGAGGCACAGGCTTCGATACGTTCGCCTATCCCGACTACCTGGACTTCCGCGACGCGACGCGGTCGCTTGCCTCGATCGCCGCCGTGTGGATCGCCCCGGCGCACCTGAGCACCGGCGGCGCGAGCGAACGTGTGCGGGCAGAGGTCGTTTCGGGAAGTTATTTCACGACGCTCGGTACCCGCGCTGCGCTCGGGCGGTTACTGGCGGAGGAAGACGACGGAGCGCCAGGCGCGAACCCCGTGGTGGTGCTGAGTCACGGCATCTGGGAACGGCGTTTCGCCTCCGACCCGAGCGTGGTCGGCCGCCACGTCACAATCAACGGCGACGCGTACACCGTTGTCGGGGTCGCCGAGCGGGGATTCAACGGCGCCCAGGTGACGGGAGTCGTGGACGTCTTTGTACCGATGGCGATGGTCGGGCAGCTGTTGCCCCAGGCGGCATCCATGCGCGAGGCGCGCGGCGCCGTCTGGCTCGAGCTCCTGGGTCGCATGGCGCCGGGCACTACGCCTGCGATGGTCCAGGCGGAGCTCGCCGACGTGGCCGCCGAGCTGGCACGACGTTACCCCGAGACGAACGAGAATCGCGGCGTCCGTGTGGTGCAGGGGATCGGCCTCGATCCCGGCACCCGCGAGAGCGTCACGACCTTCATGACCGTGCTGTTGGGGGTCGTGGGGCTGGTGCTGCTCATCGCCTGCGCGAACGTCGCGAACCTCCTCCTGGCGCGCGGGACGACCCGCGCGCGCGAGCTCGCGGTGCGCGCATCGTTAGGCGCCAGTCGGTTCCGGCTCGTGCGGCAACTGCTCGCCGAAGGGTTTCTCCTGGCCACGCTCGGTGGCCTGCTGGGCTTCGGGCTCGGCGTCTGGTCGCTGCGCCTGGTTCTCGAGCTTCCGGTGTTCGCGAACAGCTTCGCGGGAACGACCGTGTCGGTCGATTCCCGAGTCCTCGCGTTCGCGACGACCGCGGTTGTGGTGAGCGGTATTTTGTTCGCGCTGCCGCCGGCGTTTCAGGCCACGCGGGTGGATCTCGTGACCGCGCTCAAGCTCGGTGCGCCGGGAAGCGGGGACGGTCGGTCTCGGCTGCGAAGCGGGCTGGTCGTCGCGCAGATCGCCCTGTCGCTCGTGCTGCTCGTGGTCGCGGGTCTGCTCGTGCGGACGCTTCAGGCGCTTTATCGCATCGAGCCCGGGTACGATACGCGGCAGGTGCTCGTGGCGACGATCGACGCCGGGCTCCAGGGGTACGACGACGAGCGTGGCCGGCAGATGTTCGAGGAGCTCGAGCGGCGCGTCGCCGTGCTGCCGGGTGTGGAGCGCGCGGCGCTCGGATACATGTTGCCTCTCGGTGGCGGCGGGTGGGATTCACGGGTCTTTCCCGCCGAAGTCGTGCCGGCGGCGGGCGACGAGGGCTTGAAGACCGACATCAACGTGGTCTCGCCGAGCTATTTCGCGACGTTAGGCATCGAGCTGCTGCGTGGGCGCGGCTTCACGTCGGCGGATCGCGCCGGGTCGCCGCCCGTCGCGGTGATCAACGAGGCCATGGCCGAGCGGGTGTGGCCGGGCGAGGACGCGATCGGGCGTCGCTTTCGGCTGGGGCGCGAGGGAGACGTCGTGCTCGAGGTGGTGGGGCTCGTGCAAACGGCGCGCTACCGGACACTCACCGAGCCTGCACGACCGTTTTTCTACCGGCCGTTTGCGCAGGTGTACCGCCCGTCGATGGCGCTGCACGTTCGATCGGCCGGCGGGGACCCTTATGCGCTGTTGCCGGCGATCCGGCGGACGTTCGACGGGCTCGACCGTGACCTGCCGCTGTCCCGTGTGCGAACGCTGGCCGAGCGAGTCGATGGCTCTGTGGGAGCGGAGCGGACGGCCGCGACGCTCGTCACCCTCTACGGGGCACTTGCGCTCGTGCTTGCGGCGGTGGGGTTGTACGGGTCGATGGCCTACTCGGTGTCGCGCCGCACGCGCGAGATCGGTCTGCGAATGGCGTTAGGTGCCCCGCGAGGCGACGTCCTGCGTCACGTGCTCGGCCAGGCGCTGCGAGTGGCGATGGTAGGCGTACTCATTGGCCTGGTGGTCGCGGTGCCGGCGACGCGATACCTCCGGAGCCAGCTCTACGGCGTGGGTCCGAATGATCCGCTCACGCTCCTCGCTGTCCTTCTGGTCCTCGCGGGAACCGCGCTGGCGGCGGCGTTCCTCCCGGCGCGGCGGGCGACTCGCGTCGATCCCGTAGTCGCGCTGCGGTCGGATTGATGGACCTGTCCCCGGCGCCGTTAGCCGCGCGGCGTCTGGCATGACGCGCGGCTAACGGCTGGCGACGTGTTCAGGTTACCGGCCCGCGGCGCCCCACGACCATGCGATAGATCGCGAGCACGATGACCGCTCCGATCAGCGACATGATCCACCCGGCAGACTCGCCCGCGGCGTAGAGCCCGAGCGCGCGTCCGAGGAACGTGCCGACGAACGCGCCGACGATACCGAGGAGGATCGTGACGATGATGCCTCCCGGGTCCTTGCCGGGCATGACGAATTTGGCCAGCGCGCCGACGATGAGTCCGATGATGATGGTCCAGAGGATGTCCATGGGGCCTCGCACCGTTGAAGAGGTTGGAACGACTCCGAGTCGCTACTCAAACGACGGACCATGACCGACTGCGCCGGTGAAAATCGCCGAACGTCGCTCGCCGGGGGTCCTGCCGGCGACTTTCACCTTTGACAACGTTGCGCTCACGCCGTTGTTTGAGCAACCACTCTCTGCGGAGACCGTGCCATGCTGACGGTGCTGTTCGGCCTCGGTCTTCAGGGGACCCACCGCCCAGGGGCCGAGCCAGGCGCCAGGGCTCGATGGCCAGGATCCGGGGCGGCCGACACCATCGTGACGAAGGGGCCAGGACACTGCCTGACCCCTTCGATCTCGATGGCTATACCGAGAGGCTATACCGAGAGAAGCCGGTCGAAGAAGCCGCGGTATCGCTTGAGCGCGACCCGGAGATCCTCAGTTGACGCATCCCCGCCACGCGCCCACTGCTGCTCCAGGTTGGCGCGCTCCTGGGCGAAGATCTCGGCGAGTCTCTTGATCGCGGCCGCGACGAGCGCATCGGCGCGCTCCACCGACTCGCGCGGCTCATCGACGAAACCCGTCTGGATGTCCGCCCAGCGGTGGCGGAAGTCGTCGGCCTCGTTCCCGGCGAACAGCGATGACGGGCGCTCATGCTCCGCCCCCGGCGCAGGCGTCGTGGCCTGAGCCGCTGCCGCCTGGCGTTGAGCGGTCGCGCGCGCATCAGCCACCTGGCGATTCTGCGGGGTCACCTCGCGGTCGGGCGGAGTCTTCCCTGCAGGCGGCTGGTTCTGAACCCGTTGCTGGTGCTGCTCGTGCCCACGGTCGGACGCGCGCTCGGACGCAGCGGCGAGATCCGCGGTCGAGAGCCGCGCGTCGTCTGGACGTCGTGGATGGGTCATCGGTGTACCTCCCTGGACTCGTGCTGATCCGATTCGAGGAGATCCTCGAAAAGGGCCCGGTAGTGTACCATGGCCTTCCGAAGATCTTCGGTGGACGCCTCCCCTCGCTGTTCCCGTACGGCGATGTCGTGGGCCACGCGGTAGTTCTGTACGACGTGCGGGTGATCGACCGAGACGTCCGCCGCTCGCTGCTCGAAGTCCCCCACGGGGTAGCCGCGAACCTGCATGAGGTCGGCGACGAGACGGTCGGCCTCCATGACGGCGCCCTTCGGGTCATCGACGAAACGCGCCTGATCGGAGCGCCACGCGTCGGCAAACCGATCGCGCTGCTCGGGCGAGAGCGGCTTGATGTGTAGCTGCTTCACGCGCTCCACGCGGGTGCTGAGCTCGCTCTCCGCATGACGTGGATCGCCGCGCTCGCGAACCAGCCGCTCGTACTCCGGCCCGAACTGACCGCGAAGCTCGTCGCTCCGCCGCTTCTGCATCAGCACGAACGCGATCACGACAACGGCCACCGCTACGAGAATACCGATGACGATTCTTGGGTCGAGTGATTCCATGCTGCCTTTACCTCCTCGCTAGGCTTCCGTCGCGGCCGCCCTCTTTCCGCGGCCGATCCGGTAGCGCCGCGCCCGCGCGCCGTGGCGCTACCGACCCACGAGGTATGGCAGGTGAGGTGCCAGCTTCGATCGAAGTACTCGGCTAACACAAAGCGGCCCCGTCGGTTAACCGACGGGGCCGACTTGGCGACCGATTGCCCAACTGCCCGGAGCCGCGATTCTGGCTAGTGCTCCGAGTGAGGTCGTATCACTGGCCAGCGACCATTTCGCCAACCGCGACCGTGATCTGCTCGACAAAGACGGGGCCGCTTGGCATCGCCAGCGTCGCCGACACCGACGCCTTCCCGAGCCGCACGCCCTTGATCGTGCCGTCCCGGGTGATCTGGGCCACGCTCGTGTCGCTCGACGCGAGTCGAACGTCCCGACCCGTCAGGGCGATCGTTCGGCCATCACCGCGCGTCGCTACCATCTGCAGCGGCTGCGTCGCTCCCACGACGACATTCATTTCATCGGGTCCAACGTCCAGCGCGACGATCGAATCGGGCGGAACGAGCCGAGCGCACCCGGCGAGTACCAGCGACACGACTCCGACGATCACGTGCTGCGAACGCATGCGCTCTTCCTCTGCGGCTGAACAACGAGGACGAAAAACCGATGGTGTGGGCTCCCTCTGGACGCACGGCCGTTGCGTGCGTAACGAGGTCGTTATGCGATGCTCAAAGTGCTGCGCGGAGCCGCGGCGCGCCGTGACCCGAGCCACGCTCGTCGCGTGCGTTGCCCGCGGCTTGGTCCGAGCGCCTTGACACACCGGCACCCGCGAGTTCTCGTACCAGAAGTAGTTCGCAGGGAGTTTCGAGGTCGTCGGTCACCCCGGCGATGCGGCCGGGATGAGGAGCAAGAAGGGCGGCCTGAGCCACCCTGTGCGTCCCGGAGGTCTTCATGACCGGACCGTCGCTGTCCGCCGCTTCTGACACCGTTGCCGGCTCGCCGCTGAGCGATGAGAGTGCGCTCGAACGACAGTTTCGAGCACATTTCTCGGAGCTCTGCGAGGAAGCGCGAGGACACCTGGGCGAAGCTGCCGCGTCGGCCGCCCCTCGAGTGGTCGAAACCGCGTTCCGGGCTGCGTGGGACGAGCGCGCCAGCTTCACCTCCGAAGCCGATCTCGCAGCGTATCTCCACGAGGCGATCCGGCGATGCGCTGCACGCGAGCTGAGTCGTCGGGCGGCCGCACACCACCTCGCGATGTCTGGTTCAGCCGCCGCGCACCACGCGACGTCGGCACCGGACGTCGACCAGTCGTGGGCCCACCTAACGCGGCTGATTCACCCCGAACGGGTACGCGCCGAAGCCCAGGCGCATACCGAGGAGCTGCGGCACCACGCCGCCGAGCACGTCGGCGACCTGTCCAAACCGACGTCGTGGAAGGTGCCGGTGACCATCGGCGTCGTCGGTGGCGCGATCGTGCTCGGTGCCATGTGGTACATGACCAGCCTGGGCGAGGAGGGCGCCGTGACCCGCGCGCTCGCCTCCACCGAGGCGCGGTCGCTCACCGCGGATCCCGGCAGGACCGGTACGCTCACGCTCGACGACCAGACGCAGGTCACGTTGGCGCCCGGGTCGAAGCTGACGATCCCGCAGCGGTTCCCGGAGGAGATCCGGTCCGTGAAGCTCGAGGGCGCGGCTCGCTTCGTGGTGGGGCCGGGGCAGGACAAGCCGTTCGAGGTCCGGGCAGGGAATGCGTCCGTCGTCGCGACGGGCACGACACTCATCGTGCGCTCGTACCCCAACGACTATGCGGTCACGGCGCAGGTGCGGGACGGCGACGCTCGCGTCAAGGTCGTCGGCGCGGATGGGGAGCCACGAATGCTCAGCTCGGGGAGTGCCGTCGTCGTGGATACGAGCGGGGCGATCCGAGAGCCGTCGGCCGACGAGCTGGCACTTGGGATCAACTGGACCGATCGCCGTGTGACGGTCAGGAACAAGCAGCTCCGCGACGTCGTTCAGGAGATCAACCGGTTCTACGGCGTGGACATCAAGGTGCCCGAGATGGAGGCGCTCGACCGCATGGCGAGCGTGGACGCGGCGCTCGACTCGATGCGTGTGGCGATCACGCAGATCGAGACCAGCGCCAACGTCACGTACGGGCGTGAGGGTGAGACGCTGGTGTTCCGCACCCGTCCCGACTCGGCGAAAAAGCCGGCGACGCCGTCGAGGCGTTAACCGCGAATTGGGGTCAGATTCACAAATCATCGTTCTGTTGCCCTCGGCAACAGAACGATGATTTCTGAATCTGACCCCAATTCAGTGGACGGTTCGGAACTCCTGCGTCATCCCGCGGACCCGCTCGGCGGCGAACTGAAGCTGCTGGGCCGTCGCTGAGACCTCCTGCATCGAACCCGAGCTCTCCTCGGCCGCGGCAGCTACTTCCTGGGCGGCGGCGGCGTGACCTTCCGCTGCCGCGCGTACCCGCTCCATCGCCGCGTCCACCTCGCCAATCAGCTGCCGGCTCACGGCAACCACGTCTTCGACCTGCGCCGTCGCCTCATCCACAGACGCGATGGCGCGCTCGATCCTGTCCAGCGACGACGACGCGTCCTCGGCGACGTGCCGAGCGTCACGCATGCGTGACGTGCCGTTGCCGACCGATGCCACCGCCCGGTCGATGCGCTCTCGAATGCGCCGCACGCTCTCGGCGACTTCCTCGGCCGCCTTGTGACTCTGGTCCGCGAGTAGTCGCACCTCTTCGGCGACGACGGCGAAGCCACGGCCGTACGCGCCGGCACGGGCAGCCTCGATGGCGGCGTTCAGTGCGAGCAGGTTCGTCTGCGAGGCGATGTTGCCAATGAGCGTCGCGAAGTTGTCGACCGCCGCCGTCGCTTCCTGGAGCTCCCGGATCTCCGCGGCCGAGCTGTCGGCGACACGGCCGGCTTCGCGAAGGGTCTCGACCGCCCGGGCGAGCTCGGCTCGCGCGTCCGTCGCGGTCGCCCGGATCTCCTCGCCGGCCGTGCTGCTCGCCTGCACCGCGGTCTGGATGGCGGTGCCCGAATCGTGGAGGCGGCGGACGGCGTCG
>DASURJ010000060.1:0-3267 GCA_036280115.1 Gemmatimonadaceae bacterium | reverse complement strand
AACCGCCGTGCGAATGGCTTCAGGAACGCTATTGATGTTCCGGCAGAGGTCCTCGATGCTCGTGCTTTGCAGCTCCGGCGCTTTCTCGAGCGCGGCATTCAGATTGGTGACGTACGCCTGATGATGCTTCCCGTGATGGATCTGCATGGTCTGCGCGTCGATACTCGGCTCGAGCGCGTCGAAGGCGTACGGAAGCGGCGGAAGCGAGTGAGCCATGGTGCGGGAGTCTCCTTGACAGGTCGGGCCAGCCGGGACCGGGAACACGGAACTGGGAACCGGCTGCCTCCGAGACTCTCATGCCGTGTCGGTGCCCGGCTGCCTGTTCCCGGCTCCCATTTTCCGTTCGCGAAGCCATCCGATAATCCCCGGCAAGATCGACAGGAAGATAACCAGGATGATCACCTTATCGATGTGCCGGTCGATTCCGGGCACGTAGCGGCCGAGCCAGTACCCCGTGAACAGCATGCTCCAGATCCACAGAAAGCCGCCAAGCACGTTGTAGAACACGAAGTCGCGGTACCGCATCTCGGCCGCGCCCGCAACGACAGGAGCGAACGTGCGGATGATCGGCATGAACCGCGCGAGCACGATCGTTTTCCCGCCGTGCCTCTCGTAGAACTGATGCGCTCGGTAGAGGTGCTTCTTGTTGAACCAGAGCGAGTCCTCACGCGTGAAAATGCGCGGCCCGCTAGCTTTCCCGATCACGTACCCGAGCGAGTCTCCCACGATGGCCGCAACCGTGCAGAGAGCACCAAGGGTATAGACGTTCAGAAAGCCCTGCGATGCGAGCAGCCCGGCCGTCACGAGGAGCGAGTCGCCGGGCAGAAAGAAGCCCAATAGGAGCCCGGTTTCCGTGAAAATGATCGCCGTGACCCCAACATATCCGCCCCATTTGATGAGCGCGGGCAGGTCGGAGAGCTGGCGAAAGAGTTCAATGAGCGTGTCCATGAAGTCCGCGGCGTGGGTGAAGGCCGGTGGAACATCGACGGTTGTCGATCCCCGGTCAACGGCCATCGGACGCACGCCCCGAGCCGAGAGGTCGTCGTCATGAGGCCGGAACGCGGGCCGTCGGTCGACGCGCAGGCGCATCACTCGGTCACGGACGCCGCCTCCGCGCTTCGCCATGCGTTCGACGCCGCGTTGCGATTACCGGAGCGACCACCGAGCCGCTGGCACCGGGCGGGGGTGACTCCCCGTGTGGAACGCACGCTCGACCTGACCTTCGGCGCCATCCTGCTTACGTTCGCAGCGGGCTGGACCTGGTCCATCGCCGAAGCACGCGCGACGCACGGCCCGCTCGGCGAGGCCGTGACGACCGCAACGAGCACCATTAGCGCCGCGCTGACCGATCCGGACGCGCCCAGCATCGCGTATCTCACCGACGCGACGATCTCACTACTCGCCCCGCTGCGCGGCGAGAGTGGTCGCCTCAAGGCGGTCGTCGGCGAGGCCGGCGAGCCGATCGTCGAGGAGTCGCTCCCCCCGGGCGCCATCGTCACCTACTCCACCGCAGGCGAACCCCTCGACTCGGCGGGGCTCGACTCGGCGCGCCGCGCCGCGTCGTTAGGCCACGCCGGCGTCCCGACCGACTCCGCGACGGCCCGGGACACGTCGCGGGTGCTCGTTGCGCCGGACGACGAAGGCGTCTGGTCCACCGCGATTCGCGTCGGGAGCGCGCTGAAGGAAGTGGCGGACTTCAACGTCATTACCCTCACGCCGCTCTCGCGACGAGAGCGCGGGCGCATCGGCCTGTATTACATCGGCACGTGGCCCACCGAGCGGCGCGCGCGCCGAGGCTACGAGACGCCGTCCGGGTTCATCGAAGTGAACGAGGAGAATCGTGACACGCCCGTGTCCGACCACTTCACGCTCGGCGACTTCCTGACGAAAGGGCAGGCAGGCGTCTGGCCGAAGTATCTCGTGCTCGACATGCGTCTCGTGGACAAGCTCGAGCTCGTACTCCTCGACCTCGAGAACCGCGGGCACGTGACGAACGGCGTGACGGTGATGAGCGGCTTCCGAACGCCGCAATACAACGCGCGGGGAGGGAATACCGCGGGGCGCGCGAGCCTCAGTCGGCACATGTACGGCGACGCCGCCGACGTCTTCATCGATAACGATGGGAACGGTTGGATGGACGACCTCAACCGTGACGGCAAAGTCAACATCAAGGACAGCGAGGTCATCCAGGCGGCGGTTGACCGCGTGGAGCGCGAACACCCCAATCTCGTGGGCGGCGCCGGCGTGTACGTCGCCACGAGCGGGCACGGACCTTTCATTCACATCGACGTGCGAGGTTACCGCGCCCGCTGGATTGGAACAGGAGATTCCTGATGACTCCACACGCTACGGAGACTGAACCGCACGAGACCGCCGAGCACGGCACGCGAGAGGCTGCGGCGGCGGCCAGACGACACGACGCTGATGCGTTGATGCACGTCCGGGCGAGCGACATCGAGCCGTACATCGGCCTCCGGTATCTTTCGAAGCTGTTCCGCTTCATGGCGATCATCCTCGTCCTCCTGCTCGTCGCCGAGGTGATCACAGGGCTCGTGCAACAGGGCCGCGCGGCCATCCCGACGCTACTCGGGGAGATGAGCCGCCTGATCGTGCTCGCCGGCCTGCTCTGGGGCACCGGTGATCTCGCGATCCTGTTGATCGACGTCGGCCACGACGTGCGTGCGACGCGCATCCTGATGGGACGCCAGATCGCGCATCACGTCGCGGTGGAGCACGCGCACCCCGAGGAACCAACGCCTGCTGAAGAGGCGGCCCCGCACCGCCGGGCCACGGAGATCCGAACGCGCTGAGCCGTGGCGGCCCGGCGAACGCTCAGCGCGGTACGACAGTTGCTTTTCTCCAGGGGGCAAGGCCACTTAACAACGGGGTCATGATGCTCTGGACAATCGCGCTCATTCTCCTGGTTCTCTGGTTGCTCGGCGGGTTCGTGTTCAACGTTGCCGGCGGGCTGATTCACATTCTTCTGGTCATCGCGGTCATCGTGGTGCTGTACCGCCTGTTCACGGGCCGGAAGCCGATAGCCTAGCCTCGCGGCAGTACACGCTCGGTCGAGGGGCGGAGCGTTGCTCCGCCCTTTTTCTGTCGAGCCGGCGCTCGGTCCGGCTGCGCGCGTTCTGGCCGGCCTTCCAACTGCACCGCCTCTTGCCCTACCGGTACGCTCCGGTCAGACTCCTCGCGCATGGCCCGCCACCCGGATCTCGAGTTCCGTCACGACGCGGTCGTCCACCTCGTCGCGCACACACACTG
>DASURJ010000059.1:0-2765 GCA_036280115.1 Gemmatimonadaceae bacterium | reverse complement strand
TCCGGCGACAGCGTGATGCGCGTATCCGTCATCCCTAGCGGCGTGAGGATGCGCTGCGCGACGAGTGCCTCGTAGCTCGTGCCGGCTCGCTGACTGAGCGCGTGACCGAGCAGGCCGAAGCCGACGTTCGAGTACTCGTACTTTGTCCCCGGCGGGCGCGGCGGCGTGAACGATGCCAGGTACTCGTAGAACTGTGGCGCGGCATAGTCCGCGTAGGGATCGTCAGGATCCCGCGGCCGCATGTTCGCCGGGATGGCAGGGAGCCCGGAGCGCTGCGTGGCCAGGTCCAGCAGCGTGATCGCTCGGCCGTTCTGCCGCAGTCGCAGCGTGGCAGGCAGATACCTGGCGACCGGGTCGTCGAGCGCTACCTCCCCGCGCTTCACCATGTCAGCCAGGAGCGCCGTGGAGAACGTCTTCGTGATGGACCCGATTTCGAACACCGTGTTCGCGTCCACCGGCGCTGACCCTGGGCCCGCCCGCTTGCCGTACGCGAACACGCGTCGGCCCGACACATCGATGATGCCGACGACAATGCCGGCGGTGAGCCGCGAGTCCACGCGCTCACGAATCAGGCGCTGCACCGTGGAGTCGTCGACGCCGGGCGTCATCGGATTCATGGGTCGCGCTTGCCCGCTCGCCGCCATGATCGGCGCGACGAGGGCCAGACAACAGGCGGCATGCATCGCGATCTTCGTATATGGAGTCATTTCTCGGATCCAGAGTTTGGCGCTTCAAGAGGACGGTTACGCATCGGCATCGGTCGCTGGTGATACCTGCGCCAGCAGACGTGTGAGCTCGTCGCGATGTGGGTAGAGCCGCTCGCGAGCCGCGTACGCGTTGAGGCGACGGATCCACCACGCCATCACACCGACAACCGCAGCGTACCCGAGCGTGGTCCAGGTCGGCCCGTCGAGACCTGCGAAGACCATGACGACCCCGATCGCAATCGGGGCGAGGTACCACCAGAGGACACTCTCGAGCAGCCGGATCTGCGCCTCCACCTTCGCGCGCTCGGCGCGGAGCATCTCAGCGACCGGCGCGTCGGTACGATCGGCGCCGCGAACGCGACGTGCGCGATGCAGTTTGATGGCAATGCCGATGAACCCGACGATCAGGACCGCCACGCCGAGTCGTGTGAGCGTGTTCCCGTTGACCGCGACCGGCGCGATCAGCGCGACGCCTACGCCACCAGCGATCATCTCGCGCCAATCGCGCAGGCGAATGCGACGGTCGAAACGCCTCGCTTCCGACCTGACGAGTGCGAGGACGTCGTCATCGGACAGCGTCCACACCGGCGTCTGCGCATCCCAATCGACCTTCGCGTCGTCGAGCGTCATACACGCTCCTCCGCCAGTTGACCCGCCAGCTGCTTCCTGATCCGGTGGAGCTTCACGCCAACGCTGCTTTCGCTGATGCCGAGGACATCGGCCATCTCGCGGTAGCTTCGTTCGTCGAGGTACATGGTGACCAACATCTTATCGATGGCGTTCAGTTGATTGATGGCGGCGTACAGGCGCTCGAGTCGCTGTTCCCTGTCCAGCCGCTCGTCCGGCCGCGAGGCATCGGTCTCGAGGTGGTCGTGCTGGTCCAGCGGGGTCTCCCTGCGGCGCGCCGTTGACTCCTGGCGCACGTGCGTGAGTGCTGTGTTGAGTGCGACTCGGTACACCCAGGTGCTCACGCTCGACCCCCTGGCGAACGACGGGAGTGCCCGCCAGAGCTGAACGAGCATGTCCTGATACAGTTCCGTGCGTGCCTCCGCGGTACCGGCGTGCACACGACAGATCTTCCACAGGCGCGCTTCGTTCTCGCGCACCAGCTTCAGAAAGCGTCGTTCGGCGTCGTGTGGCACGTGGCTGGGTGAGCTGAGGTCTCCATATTGTATTGGTCGCTGGACGCGCGGGTTTCTTACACCCCTCGATGATGTTCTCGTCGCCCAAGCCTGTCATTGCCATGGTGCACGTCGGCGCGCTCCCCGGCACGCCGGCGAGTAGCGCGTCCGTCCGCGAGCTCGAGGCGCGCGCCGTCGCCGAAGCGCGCATCTACCGCGACGCGGGCGTCCACGGCCTCGGGATCGAGAACATGCACGACGTCCCCTACCTGCGCGGGAGCGTCGGCCCGGAGATCGTCGCCGCGCTCGCGATCATCGCCCGCGCGGTGAAGGAGGAGAGCGCGCTGCCGTGCGGCATCCAGATCCTCGCCGGCGCGAACCACGACGCGCTCGCCGTCGCACACGCCGCCGAGCTCGATTTCGTGCGTGTGGAGGGATTCGCGTTCGCGCACGTCGCCGACGAGGGGATCATCGAGTCGTCGGCCGCGTCACTCCTCCGCTACCGGCGCGCGATTGGCGCCGAGCGCGTGCAGGTGTGGGCGGACGTGAAGAAGAAGCACGCGGCGCACGCCATCACTGCCGACGTCGGCGTGGGCGAAACCGCCGCAGCCGCCGAGTTCATGCGGGCCGACGCCGTTATCGTCACCGGCGCGGTGACCGGCGTGCATGCCGACGAGGCCGACATCGCCGACGTCCGCGCGCACTGCCGCCTCCCCCTCTACCTCGGCTCCGGGCTCACAGCCGAGAATCTCGCGCGCTATTACCCGCTCGCGGACGGGTTCATTGTCGGGTCGTTTTTCAAGAACGACGGCCGGTGGAGCGAGCCGGTCGACCCTCGGCGCGTGGAGCGTTTCATGTCCGCGCACCAGAACGCCGACGCAGGCGACCGTTCGCCCCGTTGGGGGTCAGAGTCCTAACGCATCGTTCTGTTGCGGAG
>DASURJ010000058.1:0-2519 GCA_036280115.1 Gemmatimonadaceae bacterium | reverse complement strand
ATCCCCGCGCACGCGCCGCGCTTCCATCCCGCCGAGGAGAGCATCTTCGTGGGCGCCGCCGTCCTCGCGGAGACCGCGCGGGTCGCGTCGAAGGCGCTCGCCCAGGTCTAGGACTCTCTTCAGGGAGCACGGATGTCGCGCAGCCTGACTCGCACCCTCGGTACGACGGACCTCCTCCTGATCGTCGTCGGCACGGCGATCGGCTCCGGCATCTTCCTCGTACCTGGAGCGGTGCTCCAGCAGAGCGGCGGGACCATCGGCATCGCGCTGCTCGTCTGGCTCGTGGCCGGCGTGCTGTCGCTGCTCGGAGCGCTCACGTACGGCGAGATGGGCGCGGCGAAGCCCGAAGCGGGCGGCCTGTACGTCTACATTCGCGATGCGTTCGGACCGCTCCCCGCGTTCCTCTACGGCTGGACGATGTTCTTCGCCGTGGGCAGCGGCTCGTGCGCGACGCTCGCGGTGGCGTTCACGCGCTATCTGGGGCAGTTCGTGACGGTGTCGCCGTTCGTGGGCAAGCTCGTGGCGATCGCCGTGATCCTCGCGGTGATGCTCATCAACGTGCGCGGCACGCGACAGAGCGCGAACGCCCAGAACGTGATGACGGCGGTGAAGGTGGGAGGCATCCTCGTGATGAGCGTCCTGCTCACCGCCATGGGGACTGGAATGGCACAGTCCAACGTCGCCGTCTGGCCGTCCACGTTCAGCGTCTCGCTGCTCTCGGCCATCGGCGTGGCGATGATCAGCGTGCTGTGGGCGTACGAGGGCTGGCAGTACGTGACGTTTTCCGCGGGCGAGACGAAAGACCCGCAGAAGACCTTCCCGCGCGGCATCGTGATCGGGACGGCGGCGCTCATCGCGATCTACGTGTTCGCGAACGTCGGCTACATCGCTGCGCTTGGCGTCGAGCGGGCGGGCGCCAGCCAGCGGATCGCGGCCGAGTCGGTGACGGTGCTGTTCGGGAGCGCCGCCGGCAACCTGATCGCGGCGATCATCCTGCTGTCGATCTTCAGCGCGGCGAACGGGCTCACGCTCACCGGCCCGCGCGTCTACTACGCGATGGCACGCGACCGCGTCTTCTTTTCCCGGCTTGCCGAGGTGCATCCGCGCTTCGGGACGCCGGCGTTCGCGATCGTGGCGAGCTCGATGTGGGCGATGGTGCTGGCCGCGTCGGGCACCTTCGAGCAGCTGCTCACCTTCGTGGTGTTCGTGAGCTGGATCTTCTTCGCGCTCGGCGCGCTGGCGATCTTCGTCTACCGCCGTCGGAATCCGGAGATGGTGCGGCCCTTCCGCACCCCCGGCTATCCCGTGACGCCGATCCTGTTTGTGCTGTCGGCGGTGGCGATCGTGCTCAACACGATCTGGACGCAGCCGCAGCGCGCGGCGATCGGCATCGCGATCGTGCTGCTCGGCGTACCGGCGTACCTGATCTGGAAGGGGAAGGCGAGCGTGCCGGCGCGGGAGGCGCCGGAGGCGCCGTAGGGCTCCGGGCAGGAGCCCGATGACGCGAGCGGAGCCGTCAGCTCCGCTCCGCCGTTTCGGCGATCGCCCGCACGACGGTCTCGATCTCCTCGTCCGTGTTGTAGTAGTGAGGGGAGATTCGCACGGCCGACTCCACGTGCCGTGGCCCGAGGTCGAGGAGTCCGAACCACTGGAGCGTGGCGGCCGTGTTGATGCCAAGGCTGCGCAGCTCGTCCACGATCTCCTGCGCGTCGCGAGACGCTACCGCCGCCGTGACGATCGCACTCGGGGCGGGGCCGCGGTCGAGAACGCGCACGCCGGGGATCTGTGACAGGCGCGCGCGAAGCTGCCGTGCCAGCGCGAACGCGCGCTCGTGCGCTACGTCCACACCAACGTCGAGCGCGTATCGCGCGGCGGCGCCGAGGCCCAGGACGAGCGCGTAGGGAAACTCCCAGTCCTCGAACCGCCGCGCGGAGTCCGCGACCTCGAACCGTCCCGGAGCCACCCACGTGGCACCGCGCATGTCCACGAACAGCGGATAGTCTCCGCGATCGAGCGCGCGGCCGGACACGTACAGGAAGCCGATCCCGCGCGGCCCGCGCAGAAACTTGCGTGCGGTGACCGAGAGGTAGTCGCAGCGGAGGCGCTCCACGTCGATGGGGATCTGCCCAATGGCCTGGCAGGCATCGACGTGGTATGGCACGCCCGCCTCCTCGCAGACCCTGCCGACGGCCTCGACGTCCTGCACCAGTCCGGAGTGCGTCGGCACCCAGGAGATGCTGACGAGCCGGCACCGCGCTCGCTGCACGAGCGTGCGCACCGACTCGGGATCGACGCCTCCCTCAGGCAGCTCTTCGGCATGCAGCACCTCGACACCCAGGCGCTTCGCCAGCGAGAGATAGGCGATCTGGTAGGACGTGTAGTCGGAGCGCGACGTGACGATCGCGTCGCCCGGCCGGAAATCGAACGCGCTCAGCGCCTGAATGAAGCCCGCCGTCGCATTGGCGACGACGGCGATGTTGGGGGGCGCCGCGCCGACGAGCCGGGCCAGCTGGGCATAC
>DASURJ010000057.1:0-2214 GCA_036280115.1 Gemmatimonadaceae bacterium | reverse complement strand
GAAGGCGGCGTGCTGCAGTTCGACCAGGAGCGGGCGCAGTTCCTGTCCCTGCTCCACGCGCCGTTCCTGCTCGGGCTCATCACGGGTGGCGCCGTGATCTACTGGTTCACCGGCGCGTCCACGCAGGCGGTGACGACCGGTGCCTACCGCGCGGTGGAGTTCATCAAGGCCAACATCAGGCTGGAAGGTGTCACCAAGGCCTCGGTGAGCGACTCGAAGAAGGTGGTCGAGATCTGCACCCAGTACGCGCAGAAGGGGATGTTCAACATCTTCCTCACCGTCTTCTTCGCCACGCTCGCCTTCGCGTTCGTCGAGCCGTACTTCTTCATCGGCTATCTCGTCTCGATCGCGCTCTTCGGGCTGTTCCAGGCGGTGTTCATGGCGAACGCCGGCGGCGCCTGGGACAACGCGAAGAAGATCGTCGAGGTCGAGCTCAAGGCGAAAGGCACCGAGCTACACGCCGCGACGGTCGTCGGCGATACCGTTGGCGACCCGTTCAAGGACACGTCGTCGGTCGCGATGAACCCGATCATCAAGTTCACGACGTTGTTCGGGCTGCTCGCCGTGGAGCTGGCGGTCTCGCTCACGGTGGAGCGAGGAACGCTGCTCACCAATCTCCTGTCGGCGGCGTTTCTCCTCGTTGCGCTCTTCTTCGTCTACCGCTCCTTCTACGGGATGCGTATCGAGGGCGCGGAAGTGCGGCCCGCCGCCTCGGCGAGAGCCGCCTAACCTGAGCTATCAGCTACCAGCTATCAGCTATCAGCAACACCGCTCGCGCTGATGGCTGATAGCGGCTGGCGGCCCCTCTACCAAGACTTTCTGTGTCACTCTTTGCACGGAAGCCGATCGCCGAGCTCGTGGCCGAGAGCGAGGCTGGTGGCCTGAGGCGCGAGCTGGGCCTCGGCGACCTGATCATGCTCAGCATCGGCGCCGTGATCGGCGCCGGCATCTTTTCCTCGATCGGCACCGCGGCCGCGGGCGAGGTGCTGCCGACCGGTGAGGTCGTGCGCGCCGGCGCCGGTCCGGCACTGGTGTTCTCGTTCATCCTGCTCGGTCTCGTGTGCGGCCTTGCCGCTCTCTGCTACGCCGAGCTGGCGTCCATGATTCCGCAGGCCGGAAGCGCGTACGCGTACTCGTACGCGACCCTCGGCGAGTTGATCGCGTGGATCATCGGCTGGGACCTCATCCTCGAGTACGCGGTCGGCAACATCGCCGTGGCGATCGCCTGGAGTGGCTACTTCAACTCGCTGCTGACGGGCTTCGGCATCCACCTGCCCGACTGGTTGACGCACGGCTACCGCACGGCGCTGCTGAGCGGTGATCCCGCGGTGCACGCCCTGCTGGAGACGGCGCCGCGCATCGCCGGCATCCCCGTGCTCCTGAACGTGCCCGCGTTCGTGATCGTGATGCTGATTACCTGGCTGCTGTACATCGGCGTCCGGGAGAGCGCGCGCGCGAACAACATCATGGTGGTCATCAAGCTGCTCGTCCTCACGCTGTTCGTGGTCGTCGGCGCGATGAACATCGACACGGCGAACTACACACCGTTCGCCCCCAACGGGTGGCGCGGCATCCACCAGGGTGCGGCGATCGTCTTCTTCGCCTACATCGGCTTCGACGCGATCTCCACGGCGGCCGAGGAGACGAAGAATCCGCAGCGCACGATGCCCCTCGGTATCCTGATCGGACTGGGCATCTGTACGGTCATCTACGTCATCGTGGGGGTCGTGGCCACGGGTATCGTGCCCTACACGCAGCTGCGCGCCGCGGACCCGCTCTCGCGCGCCCTGGAGCTGGCCGGCATGCCGACCGCGAGCTGGATCGTGGCGTTCGGGGCGGTCGTGTCGCTCACCGCCGTGCTGCTCGTGTTCCAGTACGGGCAACCGCGCATCTTCTACGCGATGGCGCGCGACGGCCTGCTTCCGCGCTGGGCCGCGAAGGTCCACCCGAAGTACCGCACGCCGCACGTCACCACGGTGGTCACGGGGCTGATCGTCGCACTGGGGAGCCTCGTGCTCGACGAGAACGAGATTTACGACCTGACGAACATCGGCACCCTCGCGGCGTTTGCGATTGTCTGCGGCGGCGTGCTCGTGCTCCGAATCACCCGGCCCGACCTCGCTCGTCCCTTCCGCGTGCCGTTCGTGTGGCCCGTCGCGCTCGCGGGCGTCGCGGCGTGCGTCTACACGATGTACGGGCTGCCGGCCACCGCCT
>DASURJ010000056.1:0-5611 GCA_036280115.1 Gemmatimonadaceae bacterium | reverse complement strand
TCGGGATGATACATCAATCTGATTTGATATGTCTCGTGAGCATATTCACCGGCGAAGAACTCGAGTACATGGTCGGCGGCCGCCAGCTCGGCCGGCTCGCAACGGTCGGCGCGGACGGAACGCCGCACGTCGTGCCGGTCGGGTGGATCTACAACGCGGCTCGCGAGACGATCGACGTCGGCGGCCACGAGCTCGAGCGCACGAAGAAGTTCCGCGACGTGGCGGCGACCGGGCGCGCCGCGATCGTGATCGATGACCTCGCCCCGGGCGAGGAGTGGCATGCGCGCGGGATCGAGATCCGCGGGCGCGCGGAGGCGATCAAGCTGCCGACGCCGCTAATCCGGATCCACCCGGAGCGGATCGTCACCTGGGGCCTGACGCGATCGCGATCCGCCCGCACCGTCAAGCGGTAGCCAGGCCCGGCCGCAGACGCATCCGCTCGAGCAGCCAACCGAGCGACCCGGGGCGCCCGCACACGTCCTCGTGGCCGGACAACAGCGCGCGCAGCTCGCCGATCCCGAACCGCCGCTCGGGCACCCCGACCGTCCCGCCGCCCGTGTGCGGATGGCCGTGCCGGACGACGTAGACCTCGCCGGTCGCCTGGACCCATGCGGCCCGGTAGGTGGCGCCGCCGGATCCGCGCCACAGGTGCCCGAGCTCGCGCTCGGGTGAGCGGCGGCGGCGAACGTCGGCGGAATAGAAGGCCTTCAGCGACGCATAGAAGTTCTCGGTCATGCCGACGAGGTTCCGCCACCGCGGCCGCGCGGACATCGGGACGGGACCCTGAACCGGCACCCTGAATCGCGGGCCTACGAAACGGGGGTACTCAGGAAGCGGATCAGCTCACCGACCGTGTGGTGGCGGTGCAGCGGGTGGCGGAGCGGCAACTCGTCGTGGATCTCGTACTGATTGCGACGTCCGATCCGCGTCTTGGTCAGATACCCGGCCTGCTCGAGCTCGCCGATGATCTGCGCCACCGAGCGCTCGGTGATCCCGACCGTGGCGGCGATATCCCGCAAGCGGGCGCCTGGGTCCGACGCGATGCAACTGAGGACGTGACCGTGATTGGTCACGAACCGCCATTGATGATCAGTGTTTCCTGAACTTGACTTCATGAAGTGGGATGCCGTAGTTTCGCTTCAGGCGTCTCGCACATTACTCGTCAGGGCGGCGCCGGCGTCGGCCTGCCGTCGTGACCGCGCGCGCCCGTCCTCAACCCAGGAGCTGGTATGGCCGTCACCGCACCAGAGCACCGCACATCGCAGATCGCCGTGCGCGCCCGCGAGATCGCTCGGCTCTACGGCGACGGCGACACGGCCGTGCACGCGCTGCGCGGCGTCGACCTCGATGTGGCGAGCAAGCACCTGACCGCGGTCATGGGCCCGTCAGGCTCGGGCAAGTCCACGCTCATGCACATCCTCGCCGGCCTGGACAAGCCGTCCTCGGGCGAGGTGACGGTGGCCGGCGTCGACATCGACGGTCTTGACGACACGGCGTTGACGAAGCTGCGGCGTGACCACATCGGCTTCATCTTCCAGTTCTTCAACCTGCTGCCGATGCTCACGGCCGCGGAGAACATCGTGCTCCCGCTGCGGCTGGCCGGTGGCCGACCGGATCCGCAGTGGTTCGAGGAGTTGGTGGAGAAGGTGGGTCTCGCGGATCGCCTGTCGCACCGGCCGTCCGAGCTCTCCGGCGGCCAGCAGCAGCGCGTGGCCGTCGCGAGGGCGCTCGTGTCACGTCCGAGCGTGATGTTCGCCGACGAGCCGACCGGCAACCTCGATTCGACCACAGGCGGGGAGATCCTCTCGCTGCTGCGCGACTGCGTCGACACGCTGGGCCAGACCACCGTGATGGTGACGCACGACGCCCACGCCGCGGCGATCGCCGACCGCGTGCTGTTCCTCGCCGACGGCAACCTCGTCCGCGACCTCGGCCGTTCCACCGCGCACGAGATCCTCGCGACGCTGGAAGCGATCAACGAGCGATGATCACCGTCGCGCTGAAGGGGCTGGCGGGGCGCAAGGTCCGCGCCCTGCTGACCGCGTTCGCCGTCGTGATCGGCGTCACGATGGTCAGCGGCACGCTGGTCCTCACCGACACGATCCAGAAGGCCTTCGACGGCATCTTCGGCGCGTCGTACGAGCAGACGGACGCGGTGATCGCCGGAAAGGAGATCGTCAAGGGGTCTCAGAGCGGCGCCGCGACGGTCCCCGAGTCGCTGCTCGCGAAGGTGCGTGCGCTGCCCGAGGTCGAGGACGCCGGCGGCACGATCGCGCCCAACGCGGCCAACACGGCCCAGGTGTTCGGCCGCGACGGCAAGGCCGTCGGCACCGAGGGCGCGCCGCAGTTCGGGCTCGGCATCGACGCGTCGCTGCCGCAGTTCACACCGCTTCAGCTCAAGACGGGCAGGTGGCCCGAGGGCCCGAGCCAGGTCGCCGTTGACGCCGACACGGCGGCCGGCGAGAACCTCGCGGTTGGTGACGAGGTCACGGTGTCGACGCTCGGGGTCAAGCGCCGTTACGAGCTGACGGGTATCGCCAGCTTCGGCGGCGTCGACTCGCTCGGGGGCGCGACGATCGCGATCTGGGACTTGCCGACCGCGCAGACGCTGCTCGGCAAGGAGGGCCGCTTCGATGGGATCTCGATCGCCGCCAAGGACGGCACGTCGACGGATGACCTCGTCCGCGCCGTCCAGCCGCTGATCCCGGCGAGCCTGGAGGTCAAGGACTCCGAACAGCAGGCCGCGGCGGACGCCAAGGAGACGAACGTAATCGTCAACGCGATCCGGTACTTCCTGCTCGGGTTCGGTGGGATCGCGCTGTTCGTCGGCGCGTTCGTGATCTTCAACACGCTGTCGATCACGGTCGCCCAGCGGACGCGCGAGTTCGCGACGCTGCGCACGCTCGGCGCCTCACGCAGGCAGGTCATGCGCTCGGTGGTGATCGAGGGCGCGGTGCTCGGGCTGATGGCCTCCGTGCTCGGCCTGTTCGCCGGCTTCGGGCTGGCAAAGCTGCTGACGGCAATCGGCGGCGACATGCCGGAGGCGGGGATGGTGTTCGCGCTGCGGACGGTGCTGATCTCGCTCGTGCTCGGCACGACGATCACGGTGCTCGCGAGCATCGTTCCGGCGCTGCGCGCGACTCGGGTGCCGCCGATCGCCGCGGTCCGTGAGGGCTCGACGCTCCCGCCCTCGCGATTCGCCGCCCATTCGCTCAAGACCGCGGTCGCGGTGATCGCGGCTTCCGTGGTCTCGATCTCGCTCGGCATCTTCGCCGACGGCATCGGCACCCTGGCGACCGTGCTGTTGCTGGGCGGCGGCATCGTGGCGCTCTTCGGCGGCGTGGCGCTCGCCGCTCCGCACATGGTCAAGCCGCTCACCGGCCTCGTCGGCTTCCCGGCGCGCCGCGGCGGCGGCATCGCGGGCGACCTTGCCAGCGCGAACTCCGTCCGCAACCCGAGCCGCACCGCGTCGACCGCCGCCGCGCTGATGATCGGGCTCACGCTCGTCACCGTCGTCGCGGTGCTGGGCGCCGGTATGCGCAGCACCGTCGAGTCAGCGGTAACCGATCAGATCAACGCCGCCTACATTCTCAACGGCAACGACGGGATGCCGTTCCAGGCCGCCGAGGGCGACGCGCTGGCGCGCGTGCCCGGGGTGCAGATCGCGTCGCACGTCCGCGTCGACAAGGCGCTCGTGTCCGGCGAGGAGAACGACGTCACCGGCGTCGACCCTGCGACGATCGCCCGCTTCTACACGTTCGAATGGACCGACGGCTCCGACGCGGCCGTCCGACAGCTCGGCAGCGACGGCGCGCTCGTGACGCAAACCTACGCCGACGACCATGATCTGGCGGTCGGCGATTCGCTCGCGCTCCAGACCGCGTCCGGTGACCGGCGGACGGTGGTCGTCCGCGGCATCTACGACCCGCCAGAGATCGAGCAGATGCTCGGGTCGATCACGATCAGCCGGCAGGTGTTCGACGCGGTGTTCCCGCAGCCGAAGAACCGCTTCACGTTCATCGAGGCCGGCCCCGATGCCGACGGCGCGCTGACCGCGGCGGCCGCGGAGTTCACCGACGCCGCCGTCCACACCGGCACGGCGTTCGCCGAGGACTACACCCAGGGCTTCTCCGAGTTCCTGAACTTCCTCTACGTGCTCCTGGCGTTCTCCGTCGTCGTGAGCCTGTTCGGGATGGTCAACACGCTCGTGCTGAGCGTGTTCGAGCGCACGCGCGAGCTCGGAATGCTGCGGACGATCGGCATGACGCGCCGCCAGGCACGCCGCATGATCCGCCACGAGAGCGTCATCACCGCGCTGATCGGCGCGGCGCTCGGGCTGCCGCTCGGCATCGTTCTCGCGCTGTTGGTGACGCAGGCGCTGTCGGAGTACGACATCG
Organism: Gemmatimonadaceae bacterium; assembly: GCA_036280115.1. Classification (GTDB taxonomy): domain Bacteria; phylum Gemmatimonadota; class Gemmatimonadetes; order Gemmatimonadales; family Gemmatimonadaceae; genus JAJKIV01. Next base: position 1,214 of record DASURJ010000056.1, on the reverse strand, counting down.
CCGTCGCGATCCCGGTCGGCGAACTCGTCGGGTTCACCGTCGTCGCGATCCTGGCCGGGCTCGCGGCCGCGATCACGCCGGCGCGACGCGCATCACGTCTGAACGTGCTGGACGCCCTGCATTACGAGTGAGTCTTATCCCTGCGGCAACTCTCGCACGTAGACGTCGGGCCACGCGTCGGTGTCGGCGGGGTGGAGGTTCGTCGCGTTGCTGTCGAACGCGACGCTCCGGCCGTCGGCGGCGATGGCGGGGAAAAGGGATGTGTCGTTGCCGGGTGCTCCGAGCGGCCCCGAGGCGCGCGACGCGAGTGTGGTCGTCTGCGCCACGCGATCGTGCACGAAGACGTGACCGCAGTCGTCAACTATGGACACGTACGCCACCCGCCGGCCATCGGCGGAGACCGAGGGCTGGCCCGAAAAGGCGCCCGGGTTCGAGACGAGCGTCGTGGTCTTGGCCTGGAGGTCGCGGATGAAGATGCCCGCGGCGGTGTCGAACGCGACGTAGCGCCCATCTCCAGAGAGCGACGGCTGGTTCGCCGCGCTCCGCACGAACGACGCGAGCGTGGTCGTGTTCGTCCGCAGATCGCGAACGTACACATCGGCCCGCTGGTCGGTGTCCGCGCTGCTCAGGTTGGTGGAGCGCGAGACGAACGCGACAGTCCGGCCGTCGGCGGAGATCGATGCCTGGTTCGACAGCCCGTTGCCCTTCGCGCCGGTCGCGCCCGATGCGCGCGACACCAGCGTGGTCGTGGCGGTCTGCAAGTCGCGCACGTACACGTCGACGCCGGGGTCGGTGTCGCTCGGATCGAGGTTGGTCGCGGTCGAGATGAACACCACGTACCGGCCGTCGGCCGAGATCCCGGTCGGCGTGGAGGACCCGTTGCCCTTCTTGCCGGAGGCGCCCGAGGCGCGCGACACGAGCACGGTCTTGGTGCCGTAGACGCCGCGCACGAAGACGTCGTGAACACGGTCGCCGTCGTCCGGCGTGAGGTTGGTCGCCGTCGAGGCGAACGCGACAACCGCGCCGTCGGCTGAGATCTCCGCGTACCAGCTGGGCTCGTCGCCCTTCGCGCCGGCGACGCCGCTGGCGCGCGATATCAGGATCGTGGCGTTCGTGAACCGGTCGCGGACGAACACGTCCGTCTCGGAATCGCGGTCGTCGGGGTGAAGATTGCTCGCGGAGGACATGAAGGCGACGAAGCGCCCGTTGCCCGA
>DASURJ010000055.1:0-7019 GCA_036280115.1 Gemmatimonadaceae bacterium | reverse complement strand
CTTCCCCGTGATGTTCGCGGGGCATGCGGCGGTGCAGCGTCCGCACTCCGTGCACGAGTACCCGTCGAGCAGATTCTTCCAGGTCAGGTCACGAACGTCGGCCGCGCCGAACGTCTCGATCCCCTCGGCCTCGAGGTCCATCGCCCGCATGATGCCCACCTGCCCCGGGCCGCTCGTGTTCGAGAAAAACGTGTTCGGCAGTGACGTGATGACGTGCAGGTGCTTCGAGTACGGCAGGTAGTTGAGAAACACGAGCACGAGCACGGCGTGCATCCACCAGCTCGTGGTCGCGATCGCCCCCGCTGTACCGGGTGACACCCACCCGAACGCCGCGGCGATCGGCGCGGAGAACGGCTGAACGGCCATCATGTGACGCGGCTCGACCACCCGATCGAACGCCGCGGTGACGAGCAGCGTGACCATCAGCGCGGCGATCATGGAGAGGATGAAGATCGCGTCGCCGGAGTGGACGTTGTCGCCCTGCAGGCGTTTCGGTTTGACGACGAGGCGCCGGTAGAGCAGAACCGCCACGGCCGCGAGCACGAGTCCGGCGAAGAGCTCCTGCGACAGGAGGAAGAGCCCGTAGAGCGGTGCGGGCATCAGGCTTTCGAACCTGAACGCCGGGATCACGCCCTGCGCGAGGATCTCCGCGGTGCCGACGGTGATGACGATGAACCCCCAGAACACCGAGGCGTGCAGCGCGCCCGCGACGGGATCCCGCAGGATCTTGGCCTGGCCGATGCCGATGACGAAGACGTTGCGGAGCCGAGTCCACGGGTCATCCGATCGGTCCTCGGGCAAGCCGATGTTGAGATACCGGACGAGGCGTTGCGCGTTGTAGGCGAAGAATCCAAGCGCCGCGACGAGGACGAACAGGAAGGCGACGTTCTGCGCTGTAGGCATGCGGGGATTCTAACCGGCTGCAACCTCGTTCGGGAACCAGAACAGAGCTATCAGCCATCAGCTATGAGCCATCAGCAAAGCGAGAACCCTCGGGACGCCTCCCTACTGGAGAGGGGCGTCCCGAGGGTTCCGTCTTGCTGATGGCTGATGGCTGATGGCTGCCCCTCTAGAACCCAATCTTGAACCCAGCCGTGAACGCGATGTTGTGCGCCTTACGGTCCTCGAGCTCCACGTTCCCGAAGTCGCTCCAATCCAGCGAGGTCACGTAGTCCTTCGCCATCAGGCGGATCCCGAGCTTACCGATCTGCCAGTCGACACCGCCGCCGAAGTTGAACGCGGCGTTCGTCGAGCTCGACGAGGTGATGTCATCGTTGTCGGACGACCAGCGGATGGCGCCCGCACCCGCCTGCACGAACGGCGAGATCCCACTCGTGGCGTTCTGCGGCAGCGGCATGCGCAGCTGGATACCGCCGTCGTAGAGCCACACACCGACGTCGTTGAGATTCAGATCGCCATTGGGACCGAAGTAGTTCTCGAAGGTGAATTTCGAGCTCGAGTAGCCGAAGTTACCGAGGATCGAGAAATACCGCCCGAGGTCGAGCTGGGCCTGTGCACCGTAGAGCGCCCCGTTCTCGTTGGAGAACTCGACGTTGTTCGCGCTCTCGAAGTAATCGCCGAAATTCATGTAGCCGATATACGGCGAGATGGTGAACACCGCCGGCTTCGACGAGAACGTGGATTGCTGTGCGGCCATTGGCGCGGCCGTCACGACGATCAATAGTGCTCCCACAATCACGCGTTTCATACATTCCTCACGGTTGAGATCGATCGCTCTGCATAACGAGCGGACCGTGAGTAAGTACAAACGGCGTGCCGCCGCTTCTTTGCGAGGAAGCGGCGGCACGCGGGAACCTCTCTTCGAACGTGGTGTAGCGCCCCGGCCGTCGTGTGGCTCAGCCCGTTCCCTTCGCCTCGCGAATGGCTGCGGTGAGCGCCGGCACGACCTCGAGCACATCACCCACGATACCGTAGTCGGCGACCTTGAAGATGGGCGCTTCGCGGTCCTTGTTGATCGCCACGATCGTCCTCGACGTGCGCATGCCGGCGAGATGTTGAATGGCGCCGGAGATGCCGACGGCAACGTACAGGTCCGGACTCACCTGACGACCGGTCTGTCCGATCTGGTCGCTATGCGGCCGCCATCCGTCGTCAGTGACCGCGCGTGTCGCGCCGACGGCGGCATTCCCGAACGCCGCCGCGAGCTCCTCGACGAGCTTGAAGTTCTCGGGCGCGCGCAACCCGCGTCCGCCGCTCACGATCACGGGCGCCTCCCCCAGGTCGAGCTTCGCGGTGTTCCCCGCAATGGTCTCCGTGACCCTCACGCGAGACGCGCCCGGGTCCCCCGCCGGCGTCGCGGTCTCCACGCGCGCCGTGCGCGGCGCCTCGGCCGCCGTGATGGCCCCCGGACGCAACGACACGACGGCCGGGATCGCGGCCAGCGAAACGGTCGCGAGCACCTTGCCCGTGTTCACCGGGTGCGTGCCGACGACCTTGTCGCCCGTGAGCTGCACCGACGTCAGGTCGGCCGCTAGCGGGACACCCAGCTTCGCCGCGACGCGAGGCGCCAGGTCCTTCCCCTGCGCCGACGCCGGGAACACGACGGCGCGGTAGCCGCCGTTCTTCGCGCGCTCGGCCACGAGCGCCGCGAGCGCCTCGGGATTGTAGTCGGTGAAGGCGGCGTGCTCGGCGACGACGGCGACGTCGGCACCGTGCGTGCCTAACGACTCGGCACGGGCGGCGATGCCCGGTGCGCCGGCGAGCAACGCGTGCACCTCGCCGCCCGCCGCGTCGGCAAGGCCGCGCGCCGCGGTGACGGCCTCGAACGCGACCTTCCGGAGATCGCCCCCGCGCGTCTCGGCGAAGGCCAGAATGTGATTAGCCATCAGAGTACCTTCGCCTCCGTCTGAAGCAGCCGGACGAGCTCCGGAACCGCCGCCGCACCCTCGCCGATGATGCGACCGGCCGGTCGCTCCGGCGGCAGCGCCATGGTCGTCACCGTGAGCCGCACCTCGCCGAGCTGCGCGGGCTTCACCTCCAGCGGCTTCTTCTTCGCGGCCATGATCCCCTTGAGCGACGGATATCGCGGCCGAGCCACCCCTTCATCGATCGTCACGACCGCGGGCAGCGGGAACTCGAGAACCTCCGCCGCCCCCTCGAGCTCGCGCCGAGCGGTGCCCTTCCCCGAGGCGATGTCGAGCTTCGAGACGGCGGAGACGCATGGTAGGTTCAGAAGCTCGGCGGTCATCGGGCCAACGGCACCGTTCGACGAGTCGATCGCCATCTTGCCGAACATGATGAGATCGAACCCGCCGCCCTGAAGCTCGGAGGCGAGTGCCTTCGCGATCGCGAAGTTGTCGAACGGGATCTGGTCGGCCTTGAGGTGCACGGCGCGCGCGGCGCCCATGCTCAACGCCTTGCGGAGTGTTTCCTGCGCCGCATCGGGGCCAAGCGTGATGACCACGACCTCGCCGGTGCCGAGTTTCTCGGTCATCTGCAACGCCGCCTCGACGGCGTAGCCGTCGAAATCGCTCATGTCCCACTTGAGCCCGGTCTCGTCGACGCTGGTGCCGTTCGACGCAATCTTGAAGCGAACGTCCATCTCGGGGACGCGCTTGATACAGACGGCGATCTTCACCGTCGAACCTCGCTTGTGAAGGATTTCACAAGAAAAGGTAGACGCGCCTCGGGCCTGAGTCCAGCGCTTATGGGGCCGGGTCTGGTATCCCCCCGACGCCGAACACGAGCGACGCGAACGTGTGAGACTTCGGGCCTGATCTGTACTCGCGAGATCCCTCGGTGACGGCGTACGCGAGCACGAATGGACCCATGCGCACGCCAATCGTGCCGCGAACGTCGGCGACGAACGGCACGCGACGCACCCGCCGCGCCGGCCGAAACGTGTTCCCGTCGAGGAACAGGTTCCGCGCGACCGCCTGTCCTCGGACGCCAATCGACGCCACGAGCTCACCCGGTCCGCGACTCCGAGCGCGCCGCCATGGATGCGACAGGTTGAGGCCAGCGCGGATGTCGGCGGATGCTTCCGCGTTCGTGAGCACGTTCCCGAGCGAAGCACCCGCCCCAACCGTGGCGTCGAGCAAACGGACACCGCCGATCACCCCGGAGAACACGAGCCATCGCTGGCGCGCGTTCACGATGAGGCCGGGCTCGAACCGCACCTGCGTCTCCCACCCCAGCGGCATCTCGGGGCGCGCCTGAACGAGCTCGTGTGCTTTCCGATGCACCTGATCGGCGAGCGATGGCGGCCCGGTGACGCCGAGCGTGAGCCCGAGCTCGCGCACCGTCGACCGTCGCACCATCCGCGACATCATTCGTGCGAAGAGCCATCCCGCATAGGGTCGCTGACTGCGCCACCCGTCGTACGTGTACGGCTGACTATCCTCGGCTGGCGTGTACAGCTGCTGACCGATCACGATCGCGGAGCTGCTGCATCGCGGTGCCCGATCCGGGAGCTCGGCGCAGGGCGGCGTCTGCGGGGTGAAGCGCCGCCAGAACGGCGCGCGACCGATCTCGAGCGAGACCTGGCCGCCGCCCGTGTACTCGCCATCGGATCGCCGGGCCGGGGGCTTCCAGAAGTCGAACCCATCGTTGTCCATGCGGAGCTGCAGCGCTGGCGAGGCCTGTGCGTCGACCAGACTCGTCGCGAGCGCAAGCGTCAGGGCACACGCGACGGCTCCGCGCGGCAACGCGGACCAGTCCGCAATGCGCGCCATGAGACGTACCCCGTTCTACACGCGCCTGCGGCGGAGCAAGGCACGCGCTCGCGGGTCGCGCCGCTCGCGGATTTCGATGGGAAACGAACGAACTAGGGGCGGCGCGCGGGGACCTCGAACCCGGCGAACAGTACGCTGAAGGCGTGCGCCTTGGGTCCGGTCGCGTACTCCTTCGACCGAGTCACGGCGCGCCACGACGCCACGAACCCGCCGTTCCGCACGCCGAGGCCGACCGAGTACTCCCCCACGAGTGGCACGCGCTCGACGCGACGCTCGGCGCCTAACGTGTTGCCGTCGAGCGTGATGTTCCGTGCCACCGCCTCCGCGCGCGCGCCGCCGAGCAGGTAGATCTCGAACGGGGGGCGCGTGCGCCATTCGCTCGTCCACCAGGGGTTGGAGAGGTTGAATCCCAGACGCGTCGTGAACCCGGCTTCGCCCGCCGTGAGAACGTTGCCCACCGATGCGCCGGCGTGTGGCATGAAGTCGAGGACGGGGCGCCCCCGGCCGGTGCGCGCCACGAACCGGCGCGTTTCGCGTACGGACGCCACTGCGCCGACCTCGAAGCCGATCTGCGTGTCCCAACCGACCGGATCGCGGGAGTAGACGCCGGTGAGCTGATGCGCGGTTCGTTGCGCGAACTCGCCCGCCGCGGGTGGCCCTGTGACACCGACCTCGAGCTTCACCACGCGGAGTGATTTCTCCTCGAGCACGCGCGCAGCAGCACTCGCGTAGAGCCACGCCGCGTAGGGTCGGTCATCGGCCCAATCCGGGACGACGCGCGGTTCGCGCCCCGGCGCGGGCGTGTACATCTTCTGCGCGATCGAGAACGACGTCATGAGGCACCGCTCGCCGGCAGCCTCGGTGCCCGTGCACGGGGCACTGCCGCTGGCGAACCGCTTTCCCCAGAGGGGCGCCGCGGCGAGCTCGAGCTCCACCTCGTCGCCGTTCGTGTACTCCTTGTCGGGGCGGTCGGTGACCGCACGCCAGAAGTTGAACGCGTCGTTATCGGCGCGGACGCTCATTCGCCACGGCGGCTGGATCCGCGACTTCTGAGCCGCGCTCTGGCCGGCGGATGTCGCGGGGGGCGCCGGCGTCTGCGCGACGGCGCTCGATCCGGCGCCGAGCGCCAGCGCGAGGATCACCGCCGCGCGCGTCACGACTCGCGTCCCCGCGCGACGACTAGTTGAAGGCGTTGATTCCCGTCACGGCCTGACCGAGGATCAGCGTGTGCACGTCGTGGGTGCCCTCGTACGTGTACACGCTCTCGAGGTTCGCCATGTGACGCATCGACGCGTACTCGGCGAGGATGCCGTTCGCCCCGAGCAGTCGCCGCGCCTCGCGGGCAATGTTCGTCGCCATGTTCACGTTGTTGCGCTTCGCGAGCGAGACCTGCTGCGGCGTCATCTTGCCAAGGTCCTTGAGGCGCCCCAGGTGCAGCGACACGAGCTGTGCCTTCACGATCTCGCTCACCATCTCGGCGAGACGCGCCTGCTGGAGCTGGAACGCGGCGATCGGCTTGTCGAACATCACGCGATTGCCCGCGTACGATAGCGCCTCCTCGTAACACGCCATCGCGGCACCAATGGCGCCCCACGAGATGCCGTACCGCGCCTGCGTCAGGCACATCAATGGACTCTTGAGTCCACCCGACTTCGGGAGAATGGCATCGGCACTCACGCATACGTCCTGAAAGACGAGCTCACTCGTGTCCGAGGCACGCAGGGAGAGCTTCCCTTTCTGATCCTTGGCGGTGAAGCCCTTCGCGTTCGTGGGGACGAGAAAGCCCCGGATCGACTTGTCCGACTTGTCGTCGTTCGTTTTTGCCCACACGACTGCGACGTGGGCCTGGGATCCGTTGGTGATCCACATCTTCCCGCCATTGATGACCCACGTCCCATCGCTCTGCTCGCGGGCCATCGTGACCATGCCGGCGGGGTTCGAGCCGTAGTCAGGCTCGGTGAGCCCGAAGCACCCGATGACCTCGCCCTTCGCCATCGCGGGAAGCCATCTGCGTTTCTGCTCCTCGCTTCCGAAGGCGTAGATGGGATACATGACGAGGGCGCCTTGAACGGACGCGAACGAGCGGATGCCGGAGTCGCCGCGCTCGAGCTCCTGCATGATGAGCCCGTAGGCGACGTTGTTCAGTCCCGCGCATCCGTATTCCTCGGGGAGGTTCGCGCCGAGGACGCCGAGCGCCGCCATCTCGGGGATGAGCTCCTTCGGGAACTTCCCCTCGATGTAGCACTTGCCGATGATCGGCAGCACGCGCTCGTCGACGAAGCGGCGGACGCTATCGCGTACGGCGCGCTCCTCTTCGGAGAGCAC
>DASURJ010000054.1:0-8607 GCA_036280115.1 Gemmatimonadaceae bacterium | reverse complement strand
GGCGAGAAACATCCTCGAAGGACCGGAGCGCATCGCGCGCTTCCTGCTCGGCCTCAACCGGAAGTACGCGGGTCGGGTGCAGTTCGCCATCGTCGAGCTGAACGGCCAGCCGGCAATCGTGAGTTATTACCAGGGCAGGGTCGCGGCCACGACATCGTTCGAGACGGACGGGACTCGGATTCTGGCGGTATATCGAGTATTGAATCCGGACAAGCTGCGACACCTGAACGGCGCACGACCCTCGGGGGGCGCCTTGACTAAAGGTCACCTAACGAAGAGGTGAGCTCCATCCTCCGTCGACGATCATCGAATGCCCGGTGATGTACGATGCCGCGTCGGAGCAGAGCCACACCGCGGCCTCCGCCGCTTCCTCGGGCGTTCCGAGCCGGCGCATGGGGATCATCGACACGTACCGCTCCTCCACCGCCGTCGCGCCCTCGGCGTCGCCACCCGCGGCCGTCTGGAAGACGCCCTCGAGCATCGGCGTACGGAATGCCCCGGCGACGAGTGCGTTCACGCGGATGCCGGCCGCCGCGTACTCCTGCGCCGCGGCCTTCGTGAATGCCAGAACGCCGGCCTTCGCCGCCGAGTAGAGTGACGCCGTCGCGGCACCGCCGAGGCCGTTCAGGGACGACGTGTTCACGATCGCGCCGCCGCCTGGCGTCTGCGCCAACATCTGCAGAATCTCCTGCCGCATGCAAAGCCAGACGCTCTTGAGGTTGCTCGACATCGCACGGTCGTAGTCTTCCTCGGAGACGTCGGCGAGCATCGTGAACGCGCCGTCGAGGCCGGCCGCGTTGTTGAACGCGCAGTCGAGCCGTCCGTATGCTTCCACGGTCTCGGCGATCAGACGCTCGACGTCATGGACGCGTGCGACGTCGCACGCGACGAACCTCGCCGTGCCGCCAGCCTCACTGATCTCGCGGACGACCGCTTCACCACGCTCGGTCGTTCGCGCCGCGATCACCACCGTCGCGCCTTCCCGCGCGAAGACTTTCGCAGCGGCGCGGCCGATCCCGGAGCTTCCGCCGGTAACGAGGACGACCTTACCGCTGAATGTTTTCATTCGGAGTAGCTGTCATTCCGAGCGCCAGCGCCGCAGGCGCGTAGCCGAGGAAGGGTGAACGACAGGCGGGGCTCGGAATGACCATCACGCGACGATCTCGTCGAAGCTCCGTACGACCTGCTCATCCTCGCGCGCCGGCTCCGGGTTACCGGGACGGACGCACAGCATCGTCTTGAACCCCGCCGCGCGCGCCGCGAGCAGCTCCGCGTGCACGTCCGAGAGGAAGAGCAGCTCTCCCGGATCGCGCTTCAGCTCCGCCGCAATGTGCCGGTAGCTGTCCGCCGAGCGCTTCGCCCCGATCGTCGCGTCGAAGAACTGGTTGATGCGTGGCGTCAGGTCGCCCGCCGGCGTGTGACCGAAGATGAGGCGCTGCGCGAGCACGCTACCCGACGAGTAGATCGCGATGTCGATCGAAGACTCCCGCCACCGGTCCAGCGCACTCGGCACGTCGGGAAAGAGCTCGCCGTGCAGCGTGCCGTCGGCAAAGCCGCGCTGCCAGATCATGCCCTGGAGCAGCTTGAGCCCCGGCGACTTCCGGTCGCGGTCCATGAGCCAGAGCACGTACGGCTCGAGGTCAGTCACGTTGCCCGAGCTCAGATCCGCCGGCAACGGCGGCGGTGCGTCGCCGCGGGCCACGTCGGCCGCGTGCTCCTCGCGAAGCTGCTGCTCCACTTCGGCGAGGAGCCCGGAAGGGCCGTGCGTCTCCAGAAACCCGCGCAGGTGCGAACGGGCGTACGGGAACAGGACGTCGTAGACGAACGAGATCGGCGTCGTGGTCCCTTCGATGTCCAGCACCACGCCCCGAACACCGAGCGTGCCTAACGCGACCGTCACACCACGAGCCCGGGGGTGACCCGGGTCGGCGGGATGTACGACGGGCCGAAGCAGAGTGGCTGGTACTTCGTGTCCTCGCCGCTCTCGGTGTAGTGCGGCGTCCACCCGGCCTGATCCTGGAAGAGCCGGATGGCGCGAATGCGTCGCTCGCCGCAGAGGTCGAACCAGTGATGCGTCCCGCGCGGGACGCGAATGAGGTCGCCCGCTTCCACCTCGAGCGCGAAGACGGGACGACCGTCGGGATGGATGTGGAACAGCCCACGTCCTTCGACGATGAGCCGGACTTCGTCCTCGTCGTGCCAGTGCTCGCTCGAGAAGCGCTTGAGCATGGCATCGAGGTTCGGCGTCTCGGGCTTCACGTCGATGACGTCCGCGACGACGTATCCGCCGCGCTGCTTGAGCTCGTCGATCTTCGGCGCCCACGCCGCGAGGATCTCGTCCGACGTGGACTCGGACGTGACTCCGGCGGCCAACCCCGTGCGCTCGTACTCGATGCCACGCTCGGCGAGGAACGTCGTGACTTCTCCGACATCGGTGATCGTACGGTCTTCGTCAGGAACTCTGAGCAGTGCCATGGTGCCCCTCCCGTCCACTGAGCTGCGAGTACGTCCTGGTGCGGCCAATCGTCTCGAACAGGAACTCCAGAATCTCGACGTGCCGGAGCGCGTCGGCGAGTGACTTCCCCCATGTGTACAGCCCGTGGCGCCGCAGGAGCACGGCATGCGCCTCCGGATGCCGCGCGAGCACGTCGCCGATCACCCCCGACAGCCGTGCCATGTCCTGATCGTTCTCCACGATTGGGACCCATTCACGATGCTCGTGTGTGCACACGCCGTCGAGCCCCTTGAGCATCTCGTAACCCTCGATGCGGAGCCCGCCGTCAGCGGCGTGGGCGTCCGAGAGCATGGTCCCCCAGACGGAGTGCGTGTGCAGTACGGCGCAGGCGCCACGCCGGCGGACGATCTCGACGTGAAGCAGCGTCTCCGCCGACGGCCTCCCGGTGCCGGAAACGACTTGGCCGTCCTCACCGACGTGGAGGATGTGCGCGGCGTCGAGCGCCCCCTTGTCGAGCGAGCTTGCGGTGATGGCGAGCCGGAGCGGGTGTTGCGAGACGACGGCGCTGAGGTTTCCGCTGGTGCCTAAAACCCAGCCGCGCGCGTGGAAGCGACGGCCGATAGCGGCGAGCTGGTCGGCGATGGTCGGACCTGCGCCGGTCACGTCAGGCATCGGGCCCGCCATATTCACGAACGAACGCTTCGAACTCCGGTGGCATGGGTCCCTGCATCTCGGCGGCGTGGTTCACGATCTCGCGCGCGAGATGCCGGAAATGGGCGCGTCGCTTCGCGCCATCCGGATCGGATTCGTCCGGCTGTGAGTCCAGCGCGGCTTTGACGAACTCGATCCGGTCTTCCCACAGGGCCGACCCGACGCTCAACTGCCGTTCGGCTGCCATTTCGTCCATGTAGTCGAGTAGCGCGATGAGCCCGGCTGGTGTCTCCTTGTCGACTTTCGGCATCCTGAGCCCCCAGTACTTGTGGCGAACGCGTCGCCAACACGGCGCGCAGTACCGGGACACGAGCGGCTCGATCTCACGTGTCACGAACGCAACCGTCCCGACCGCGCAGCACTCGGTGCATGCGGCGTTCGGGTCGAGCGCCGGTGGCTCATCGCCGCGTGGGCCGAGCGCAACAGCGCTGGTGGTGGCGCGGCCTGTCGCCTTCGACGCCATCTCGCGGTAGTCGATCCTCCGAACGGGCGCCGGGTGCTCGTCCGCGACCTGGATGAGCCGTCGCGCAAGGTAGCGGCGTTGCTCCGGCGGAGACGGGCGGACGCCGAACTCACGCTCCTCGACCGTCGCGAGGTGTTTCGCGATCCGTTGCTCCAGACGCCGCGAGCCGCGGTTGGCGACGATCCCGTTCAACGCATCGAACGCGGTCTGTGCGGCCACTTCGCGCGGCAACTCGCCGAGGCGTGCGCCCAGCGGGTCCCATTCTCGCACGAGGACGTCCGTTGCTGCTTCGAGCTGCTCGAGCGTTGGATGTGAAAACGAGAAGGTCGGCTCCGTGCCGTTCGGTCGGGAATCCTCAGCGGGAGGCGGAGTGGCGATGGGAGCAGCCGACTCGACGTGTGTCTTCAACCGCTCGGCGAACGCGTCGTGTCCAACGTTGTCGGGAAGCGCACGAAGCCACGGGATGAGCTCCCCAGGACCAAATCCGGTCCCGAGCGCGAGCCCCGGCGGCCGACCTGGATCGGCGCCGATTCGTCGGAGCTCCTCGAAGATCGTCCGGATTTCCTCGTCGGTCATGCGTGGCCGCAGCGGTCGCGGGATCCTGCAACATAGCGTGCGGCCAGGCCACGCGCTGCCAGACCGGTTCGCCCCCACTGTCCGGCAGCATCCTGCGCGTCTGCGCGTCCTGCGTATGATGGACGACGAGGAGAGGTCGCGTAACTGACCGAGACAGGGGAGCTCGATGGCACAACCTCGCCGCGCAGCCAGGCTCGCACGGACGCGATGGGTTGCCGTCGTAGGACTGGCGACCGTGAGCGCCAGTGCGTGCGGGAGCCAGCCCGCGGCACCGGTCGAGCAGCTCGGCGACGATGCTGCCACGTACTGGCCGGGCACCGCCTGGCGGACCGCGGCCCCCGCCCAGGTCGGGGTGGACGCCGCCGCCATCTCGGATCTCATCGCGCGGCTTCGCAGCCGCTCGTTAGGCGCCGAGCATGCGCTGGTGATCGTGCGGAAGGGGTACGTGATTGCCGACGAGTACTTCGCCGGCTGGACCGCGGACTCGATCCACACCGAGCAGTCGGTTACGAAGAGCGTGATGTCGCTCATCACCGGCGTCGCCATCTTCCGGGGCGACGTCCGCGGCGTGGACCAGCCGCTCGTCGAGCTCCTGGGGTCGTACGCACCGATCGCGAACCTCGACGATCGGAAGCGTGCGCTCACCGTCCGCGATGTGCTGACCATGCGGACCGGGATGGACTGGAACGAGGACTCGTATCCCGGATCGCCGCTCGAGACGCTGAACAACCTCCGAACGGACTGGATCCGCTTCGTCATCGACCACCCGATGCGCGAGCAGCCGGGGATGCGATGGCAGTACAACTCGGGCGGAGTCATCGCGCTTGGTGGTGCGGTGGGCATTGCTGCAGGGATGAACACCGCCGAGTACGCGCGAGCGCACCTGTTTCGCCCGATCGGCATCACGGGGGACAAGTGGTATCGCGGATTCCCGGATCAGCTTCCGCACACGGGCGGCGGGCTGTTCCTGAGCACGCGCGATCTCGCGCGCGTGGGCTACCTCGTGCTTCGGCGCGGGCTCTGGAACGGCGTGCCGGTTGTGCCGGAGTCCTGGATTCAGGAGTCCACGCGTCCGCTCGCGACCCCTACGTATCGCCTCGGCGGGAGGACGGCCGGGTACGGTTACCTCTGGTGGCTCTACACGCTCGACGGCGGTCCACCTGACGCGAGCACTACGGAGCTCGTGATCGCGGCGTCCGGGGCGCAGGGGCAATGGCTCTTCATCGTGCCGCGGCACGATCTCGTGGTGGCGATCAACGCGGGGATCACGAGCGGGCCAGACCCCGGCCTCGATATTCTCTTTCGGACCATACTCCCAGCGATGCGTTAGGATGCTCGGAGCCGCGATGAGGTTCGGAGCAATGGGTCTGCATCGAGGCTAGTTTATCCCGGCACCGAATCTTCCCAAGCCGCGAACGGCCGTTGTCCCTTCTCCGTTACACCGGCGGTCGCCTCGACCGCGTCGCAAAGCTCCGCAAGGATGAGGACTGGGTCTCCGCCGCCTTCGTCGGCGACGACGCGCGGACCGTGCTCATCTGTAACGACCAGAACCTGGTCTCGAGCTCGGCGAATGGCGGCGAACCGCGTGCGGCGACGCTCCCCCTCTCGATTCTTCGCGATCGCCTTCAGCCGGACGCGTTCACGTGGGTGCTGCTCGGACTCGATGAGACGACGCCCGTGTTCGCGCTCGATGTGCCGACCGATTGCGTCGCGCTCGTCCCCGAAATCGCCGAGTCGGGCAAGTTCACGGACATTCGCAGCGTGGGCTCGCTCGTCCCGCCTGCCGACGCCGCGCTACTCGCCTACGCGCGGGCGATGCTGGCCTGGCACCGGCGTCATCGGTACTGCGGATCGTGTGGGGCGCCGACCGTGTCGCGTGAGGCGGGGCACGTTCGCCGATGCCGGAACGCCGACTGCGCGATCGACACCTTTCCGCGGACGGACCCGGTCGTCATCGCGCTCGTCACGCGCGCGCGAGAGCACGATGGCGTGACGCGATGCCTCCTCGGCCGACACGCACGACTGCCGCGTGGCGTGTACTCGTTGCTCGCTGGCTTCGTGGAGCCGGGCGAAAGCCCCGAGGAAGCCGTGATGCGCGAGATCCGGGAGGAGACGGGCGTGGCCGTGACCGATATTCGCTACGAGGCAACGCAGCCGTGGCCGTTCCCGTACTCGTTGATGATGGGCTTCCGCGCGACGGCGACGACGGAGGAGATCGCGCTCGACGGAGACGAGCTCGAGGACGCGCAGTGGTTCACGGCTGCCGAGGTGAAGACGTTCGGCGAGTGGGACGACGAGTCGGCGCCGTTCCGGCTGCCGCGGCGGGATTCCATCGCGCGGGTACTGCTCGACAAGTGGGTCGGTGGCGAATTGGGGTCAGAGTCATAAATCATCGTTCTGTTGCCGACGCAACAGAACGATGATTTATGACTCTGACCCCAATTCCGCTGTTTACCGCCGAGGCCAGGGTACTCCCTGATTCCTCGGAACAGCGCCAACGCCTTTGTACGTGAACTTCTGCAGCCGTTTGCCCTCGTACGTCTCGGTCGTGAAGATGTTGCCGCGCGAATCCGTCGCGATGCTGTGGACGGCGAAGAACTGGCCCGGCTGGCGCCCGCCGTCGCCGAAGGTCGTCAGGATCTCGAGCGACTGGCGGTCGATGACGTAGATGCGCGCGTTCTTGCCGTCGGCGACGTAGATGTAGCGCTGCTGCGGGTCTCGCGAAAAGGCGATGTCCCAGACCGAGCCGTCGCCTAACGTGCGCGGCGCGATGCGCTGTTCCTTCACGAACGAACCGTCCTTGCGGAAGACCTGGATGCGGTCGTTCACGCGGTCGCAGACGTACACGAGCCCGTCGTTCGACGGCTCGGCGCAGTGGACCGGCGTGCGGAACTGTTTGTCGGGTGGTGCGTCGGGATTGTAGGGCGGGAGACGCGTGTCGTCGGGCCGGTTGCCGTACGCCCCCCAGTACCGCTTGATCTTCCCCGTTCCCATGTCGACGACGGCGACGCGCCGATGCGCGTAGCCGTCCGCCACGTAGGCCTCGCCGGCCTTGGGGTCGAACGCGATCTTCGCGACGCGGCCGAAGAAGGTGCTGTCGTTGCTGTTCGGTGCCTGCTTCGGGGTGCCGAACTGCGCGAGGAACTTACCGTCGTGCGTGAACTTGAGGATGTGTGAATCGCCCTGGCCGTTGCCACCGATCCACACGTTGTCCTTGTCGTCGAGCGTGATACCGTGGTTCGATACGGGCCAGTCGAACCCTTCGCCCGGGCCGCCCCACGAGTTCACGAGATTCCCCTCGGGGTCGAACTCGAGGATCGGCGGCGCTGCTCGACAACATTCGCCGATGGGCGGAGTGCGGTTCGCGCCGGCCTCGGTGCGCTGGTTCAGCGTCGAGTCGCCGCGGTGGATGATGAAGACGTGGTCGCGCGAGTCCACGCCGACGCCGATCGCGGAGCCGATGACCCAGTGATTGGGCAGCGGCTTGGGCCAGAAGGGATCGACCTCGAAGCGCGGAGCCTGGACCGTCTGTGGTTGGACGTTCGCCATCAGCACGCGCTGGCCAAGACCGAGCGCGAGGGCGAGGGTGAGCAGTGAGCCTGCGACGAGGAGATTCCGCCGTTGCGTCATCCGCTGCTGCTCCGGGGTGGTGTGGCGTCGTGTGGTTCGACTCGGCGTGATTCTACCTCCAAGGTGTCGCTGGCGTCCAGATGCGCCGTCGGCGAGAAATCAGTCCGCGCTCAGCGTTCGCGCCAGGTCGAGCCGGACCGCGCGCCGTGCGGGAATCCACGAGGCGGCGCACGCGATGGTGACGACGAGGATGAACACGCCGACGTATGTCCCGGGATCGGCGACCGACACGCCGTACACGAATGGGCCGAGTGCCCTCGCGACCAACCGGGCGCTCAACACGCCGGCTATTGCCCCGGCAGCACCCATGCCCAACCCGCCCGAGATCACGAGGCGCATGGCCCGACCCGGCGTGGCACCCACCGCCATACGGATGGCCAGCTCGCGGCGCCGTCGCGCCGACGCGTTCGTCGTGACGCCCACGACCCCTATGGCGGCGAGGAGCACGGCGGTCACGGCGAACGTGGAGACGAGCGTCGTCCGGAACCGCTCGGCCACGAGTGTCGCATCGACGAGATCGCTCAGTCGATCCGCGCGCGCGATCGCCAGCGTCACGTCCTGCTGTGAGACGAGGCGCCTCACGGCCGCCACTACGTCGCGCGGGTCGCCCGAAGTCCGAAGCACGAGTGCGTCGAGCAGTCGCTCCCTCGCCTGCGCAGCGGGGAGGTAGAACGTGGAGCGTGGATCCTCGTCCACGCTCGCATGTCGCACGTCGGCGACGACACCGACGACCTGGCGCCAGACGTCATCCACCCGAATGCGCTGCCCGAGT